>JBPCQE010000069.1:0-5979 GCA_050998435.1 Sphingomicrobium sp.
ATTGCGGAGTCGCCGATGCGCTCAGCGTGCTCACCGACGGCAAGTTTTTCGGCGGCTCCAGCGCCGACCTGACGGCGGCACGGGCGCAATTCGAGGGGCCGATCCTCGCCAAGGACTTCTTCATCGACCGGCGGCAGGTGGTCGAGGCGCACCTCGCCGGCGCCGACGCGGTGCTCGTAATGTTGTCGCTGCTCGATGACGCTCGGGCGGGCGAGATCATCGACGAGGCGCGCCAGCACGGCATGGAGGTCCTGCTCGAGGTCCACGACGAAGCCGAAATGCGGCGCGCCATTGCTCTTCCAAGGCAACCGCTGCGAATGCCGCTGATCGGGATCAACAATCGCGATCTTCGCGACCTGACGATTGATCTGTCGACGACCGAACGGCTCGCCAGGCTGGCGCCCGATCACCTGCTGGTCAGCGAGTCCGGAATCGCCGGCCGCCGCGACGTCGACCGGCTCGCGGGCCATGTGAACGGCTTTCTGGTCGGCAGCTCGCTGATGGGATCGCCGAGCCCCGCCGAAGCAGCACGCGATTTGGTGTTCGGGCGGGTGAAGCTGTGCGGCGTACGCACGAACGGCGACATCGAGGCCGGCCGGGCAGCGGCATTCGCGGGGTTCGTATTCGTGCCCGGCACGCCGCGCCACGTCATCGCCGACGAAACGTCTCCGCTCGCGGCTCTGGCGCGCAGCTTCGGAGTCCTCCCGGTCGGAGTCTTCCGCGATGCGCCAATGGCGGTCGTCGCGGATGTCGCGACGTCGCTGAACCTGCACGCGGTGCAGCTTCATGGCGGCGAGGATGAAGAATATGTGCGCGAGCTGCGCGCGAATCTCCCGGGATCCTGCGAAATCTGGACCGCCATCAGCGCCGGGCGCCGGCCACTGCCCCGCCGGTCCGGCGACCGCTTGTTGTTCGACAACGGCGACGGGGGCACGGGGCGCACCTTCGACTGGGATCGGGTGCGGAATCATCCTGCCCTGACGAAAGCGCTCGTCGCCGGCGGCATCGGACCGGGCAACGCGCGAGCGGCTGCCGCGCTCGGCGGCTACGCCATCGACGTCGGCTCGTCGCTCGACAGCGTCCCCGGCGTGAAGTCGCCGGAGAAGATCCGCTCGCTTTTCGAAGCATTGCGCCCCCCGTGCCGCGAAGGCTTGCGCGCATGCGCCTAGACGGCAGGTTCGGCCGGTTCGGCGGCACCTATGTCCCCGAAATCCTCGTGCCGGCGCTCGAGCAGCTCGAAGCGGCGTTCCTCGATGCGCAGGAGGACCCGGAATTCCAGGCGGAGCTCGGCGGGCTGCTGGCCAACTACGCCGGGCGCCCGACACCGCTGACCCGCTGCCGCAACCTTCCGGGAACCATCTATCTAAAGCGCGAAGACCTGCTCCACGGCGGTGCGCACAAGACCAACCAGGTGCTTGCCCAGGGTCTGCTCGCCAAGCGCATGGGCAAATCCCGCCTGATCGCCGAAACCGGCGCCGGGCAGCACGGCGTCGCGACCGCAATGGCGGGCGCTTTGCTGGGGTTCGAAACCGTCATTTACATGGGCGCGCATGATGTCGAGCGGCAGGCGCTCAACGTCTTCCGGATGCGGCTCATGGGCGCGCAAGTGATTCCGGTCGAAAGCGGTGGCCGGACACTCAAGGACGCGATCAACGAAGCGCTTCGCGATTGGTCCGCGGGCTTTGAGGAAACGCATTATGTCCTCGGCACCGCCGCGGGACCGCACCCCTTTCCGACCATGGTGCGCGAGTTCCAGCGGGTGATCGGGCGGGAGGCGAGAAAGCAAATCCTCGAACAGCTCGGCCGCTTGCCCGATGCGGTGATCGCTTGCGTCGGGGGAGGTTCGAACGCGATCGGCCTGTTCGCCGACTTCCTTGCCGATGACGTGGAGCTGATTGGAGTCGAAGCCGCCGGCCGCGGCCTCGATGGGACAAGGCATTCGGCCACTTTGCTGCGCGGCCGGCCCGGCATTCTCCACGGCGCCGAGACCTATGTGCTCCAGGACGATGACGGGCAGATCACGGACACCTGGTCGGTCTCCGCCGGGCTCGATTATCCCGCCGTCGGTCCGGAGCACGCGCATTTGATGGACAGCGGGCGGGCCCAATATGTCGGCGCGACCGACCAGGAAGCGCTCGCCGCGTTCAAGGCGCTGGCGACCAATGAGGGGATTTTGTGCGCGTTCGAATCCGCTCATGCGCTCGCCCACGCGCTGAAGATCGCCGGCGAGCGCCCCGATGCCGTGATGCTCGTCGGTTTGTCGGGGCGCGGCGACAAGGATGTCGCGCAAGCGGAGCAATTGCTCGGGCCATCGGCATGAGCCGCTACTCCGCCATGTTTGAACGGCTGAGCCAGCGTGGCGAAGGCGCTTTCGGAGCGTTCCTGATGCTTGGCGACCCGGACCTTGAAACGAGCGCGGGACTGCTGGATGCGCTGGTTGAAGGCGGCGCCGACATGGTCGAGGTCGGGATCCCGTTTTCGGACCCGATCGCCGACGGACCGGTGATCCAGGCGGCCGCCAGGCGCGCGCTGGATGCGGGTGTTCGAGTTGACGACTGCTTTGCGCTGATCGCCGGCTTTCGCGAGCGGCACCCGCAGGTTCCGCTCGGCATCCTCACTTATGCAAACCTGGTAGCGGCTCGCGGACGCAGCCAATTCATGACGGACGCCGCCTCCGCCGGGGCAGACTCTTTGCTGGTCGCCGACGTACCAGCGCGTGAGGCCCAGCCTTGGACGTACGACATGCAGGCGGCTGGCATCGAGCCCGTGCTGATCGCGGCCGCCAACACACCAGCGGAGACGCTGGGGGCGATCGCTCGACTGTCAAAGGCCTTTACCTATTGCGTGAGCCGGACCGGGGTCACCGGCCTTCATGCCGAGGGGCGCTTCGAATCCGGCCTCGCCCTCCGAATTCGCAGCGTCGGAGGGCCTCCACCAGTTTTCGGCTTCGGAATTTCCCGCCCCGAACATGTCCGCGCGGCCCTGGCAGCCGGGGCCGCAGGCGCAATCAGCGGGACGGCGATCGTCCGGCTAACCTTGGAAAGCGAACCACGCAGACGACTGGCCGAGTTTGCTTCGGCAATGAAGGCCGCAACGCTGCGATCTAGCACTGCCTGATCTCCCATTGCGGAGATTAGCTTGGGGGCGCTACCAGGCTTTCAGCTACGTCACATTTCGTCCGAGGTCCGTTACGCGTCCGAACCCTTTTGTGGGTCCGCTCGTTACGCCGCGATGGCAATCAGCAGTTACCTGTACGACGCCGAAGGGCGCGATCAGCAAATAGAGCTCTCGGCTGAAACGTTGGAGTCGCTTAGCGATCAGCGGCTGTTGTGGATCGACGTTCTGGGCCGCGATGTAACCGAACTAAAGAAAGTCGCACGGACGCTGGGGCTCGATCCGGCCAGTCTAGACAATCTTGTGAACCCGAACTCCACGCGGCTTGAGAGCTATGGATCGTACATCCAGCTTGCCGTTGAAACCGCTCCCGCGGTCATGGAAGCCCAGGGAACCTTGCCCGGAAACGGAACAAGCCCTTCGCAACCTCACACCCGCCTCGATCTCCTCGTCGACAAGGCGTGGCTGCTCACGGTCCACGAGGGTGAGGTAGACTTCATTGACGTATTCCGATCTCAGGATCGAGCAGAGACGACGATCGGTGCCCTGACTACACAGGACTTTGCGGCATCTCTCCTGGACATGCATCTCGAGGCGTATTTCAAAGAAATTGCCCGCATTGAGGGTCTCGTGGACAAGCTCGATGAGCAAGCCCTCACTCGGCCTTCGAGCAAGAGTCTGCTTGGGCGAATGGTGACCCTACGGCGAAGGGTATCCAGGCTCAGGAATCTCCTGTCAGCGCAGCGCGCAGTGTTCTACGGTCTATCGCGACCGGACCTGCAGGTTGTGGCGGAAGCTGGCGCATCACCCCACTTCCAAATACTCGCGGGCCGGTTCGAACGGGCGATCGATGAAGTTGAGCACACGCGGGACCTAGTCGTGGGCAGTTTCGAGCTCTTCGCATCGCGCACCGCGCAGCAAACCAACGAGCTGGTTAAAGTGCTCACGTTCTTGACGGCGCTAATCGGCTTTTGCGCCGCTATCGCGGGCGTGTTCGGGATGAACTTCGAGACCGACTTTTTCTCAACGGGCGATACCGGGTTCTACACGACAATCGCAACGCTTTTCCTGATCACACTCGCGTTTACAGTCACCGCTCGCTGGAAAAAGTGGCTATAGCTGATGGATCTCGCACTTCAGCTCCTTGCAGCGACATTTTTGATCGTCCTTGCAACTCTCGTGCACGGCACTGGCGTCGTCATCACAAGCAAGCTGTTTCAGTATGAGGACCGCGCTCTCAAAGGCCGTAAGTTGGCGTTCCGAGAGTTTCACCTCATGGTACCGATGGCGCTCTGCTTGTTAGGGCTCCACGCGCTAGAAATCTGCGTGTTCGCGGTTTTCTATATTGCAGTTGGCGAGATCGCGAGCTTCGAAGAGGCTCTGTATGTTTCCGCTTCAGCCTACACGACTTTGGGTATCTCTGAAGGCTCGCTTGTGAACTGGAAGCTGGTCGGGGTGTTCGAAGGGCTGGCCGGCTTCTTGCTGATCGGCTGGTCAGCCGCCGTCTTCGTCGCAGACATGGAGCGAATCTTGCGACAGAGGCAGGGCTAAGGCCGAAAGTCACTCCCGGTCAAAAAATTCTCTTCGGAGCATTAGCGCTAATGCCCGCTTTCCACCCTTGCGGACATTGGAAGGGCCAGGCGGGGCAAGCGGGCCCGTCGATCGCGTTCGCCAACCCTCCTCAAGCTTGGGAAGCAGACATTCGGCGTTCATCGGCGGCTTGCCATCTCGCCGCTTGGCCTTCGCCGGGGGCCACGCTAAGAGGTCGCCATGTCCAAAATCACCCGTAGCGCCGCGGCGCTGATCGCCTGTTCGCTCGTCCTTCCAGCCGCCGGCTGCGGCGGCAACAAGAACACCGGCGACACCGCCTACGTCGCCCGCGACGTCAACACCCTCTACGCGCTCGCCAAGCAGCGCATGGACCAGGGCGTCTACGAGGAATCGGCCAAGCTGTTCGACGAGGTCGAGCGCCAGCACCCGTATTCGGTATGGGCCCGCCGGGCGCAGCTGATGAGCAGCTTCAGCTACTATCTGGCGCGCAAATATCCCGAAGCGATCAGCTCGGCGCGGCGCTTCCTCACCATCCACCCGGGCAACAAGGAAGCGCCCTACGCCCACTATCTGGTGGCGATGAGCCATTACCAGCAGATGGAGGACGTGACCCGCGACCAGCGCATCACCCAGCAGGCGTCCGACGCGTTCGGGGAGCTGGTTCGACGCTATCCCGAGAGCCGCTACGCCGCCGACGCGCGGGTCAAGCTCGACCTCATCAACGACCATCTCGCCGGCAAGGAGATGGAGATCGGGCGCTTCTACCAGCGGTCGGGCAACTGGCTCGCCGCGACCAACCGGTTCCGAACCGTGATCGAGAAGCACCAGACTTCCAGCCACACGCCCGAAGCGCTTCACCGGCTGGTCGAATCCTACCTTGCGCTCGGGATCCCGGTCGAGGCTCGGAAGGCCGCGGTCGTCCTCGGCGCCAATTATCCGGGCAACGTCTGGTACCATCGCGCCTACCGGCTGATTTACTACAAGGAGCCGCGGGCCCGGAGCTGATCCTTCCTGCGGGCGTTGGCCGAGCGGCGATTGGCCGCCGCGCATCGATCCACTAGACAGTCCGCGATGCTGAGACAGCTCGCCATTCGCGACATCGTGCTGGTCGACCGGCTTGAGCTCGAGTTCGAGCCCGGCCTGGGAGTCCGCACCGGCGAAACCGGCGCCGGCAAATCGATCCTGCTCGACGCACTCGGGCTTGCGCTCGGTGCTCGCGGCGACAGCGGGCTGGTGCGCGCCGGGCAGGCCGCGGCGAGCGTGTCCGCCGAACTCGAGCTTCCACCCGGTCACGCCGCACGCGCCCTTCTTGCC
>JBPCQE010000185.1:0-9489 GCA_050998435.1 Sphingomicrobium sp.
CAGAAATCGCTGTGGGACCCGTCCGAAGAGCCGGTCTCGCTACAGCTCGCCGGCTGCACGCCCAATGAGATGGCGGAGGCGGCCATGCTCAACGAGCAGCGCGGGGCGGCGATCATCGACATCAACATGGGCTGCCCGGTCAAGAAGGTGGTCAACGGCGACGCCGGCTCGGCGCTGATGCGCGACCTGCCGCTGGCCGCGTCGATCATCGCCGCGACGGTCAAGGCGGTGGCGGTGCCGGTGACTCTCAAGATGCGCACTGGCTGGGACGACAACTGCCGCAACTCGCCCGAGCTCGCGCGGATTGCCGAAGACCTCGGCGTCAAGATGATCACCGTCCACGGCCGGACCCGCTGCCAGATGTACAAGGGGCACGCCGACTGGAGCTTCGTCGCCAGGGTCAAGCAGGCGGTTTCGGTGCCGGTGATCGTCAACGGCGACATTGGCTCGATCGCCGACGCCCGCGACGCGCTGGCGCAGTCGGGTGCCGACGGAGTGATGATCGGCCGCGGCGCCTACGGCCGCCCGTGGCTGCTCGGGCAAGTCATCGCGGCGCTGCGCGGCGACGGCTCGCGCCCCGATCCGTCGCTCGACGAGCAGCTCGCGACGATCCTCGAGCAGTACGACGACATGCTTGCGCTCTACGGGCGGCAGACCGGGGTCAACCTCGCACGCAAGCATATCGGCTGGTACACCAAGGGCCTGCCGGGCTCGGCCGAGTTCCGCAACCGGGTCAACACCCAGGACGATCCCGCCGTCGTCACCGCGATGTTGCGCGAATTCTATTCCCCCTGGCTGGCGAAGTCCGCGGCCTGAAGGACAAAAAAACCGCCCACCGCGGCAACGACTGTGTTTTTCATGCAACGCGACCGTGCTAGAGCCACAGTGATGGACGCGCGGGCCGCCGAATCGGCGCTCACTTCGAAGGAAAATTGGCTGGCGCGGGAGCGGGCGAGCGGCCGCTTCTACGAATATGCGGCGCTGGCGATCGGCGCTTTGCTGGTCGTCATCGCGGCATTCAGCGGCTGGGTGCTGAGCCGCGGCGCCGAGCCCGGAACCCTGCTGTCGCCGCCGCTGATCGCGCTTCTGCTGGTCGCCAATCTGATCCCCGCGATCGCCCTGATGGTGCTCTACTCGCGCAAGGTGGCGATGGCCCGGGCGGCGAGGGGAGGGCTCGGCAGCGGCCGGCTCCATACCCGCCTCGTCGCGTTGTTCTCGGTGATCGCTGCGGTGCCGACCGTGCTGGTCGCGATCTTCGCCTCGCTCTTGTTCCAGAGCGGGCTCGAATTCTGGTTCTCCGACCGCGCCCGCGGGATGCTCGAGAACACCGTCCAGGTCGCCCGCGGGGCGTATCGCCACGAAGTCACCCGAGTGGGCAACGAAGCCACGACCATGGCTGGCGATCTCGCCGGCTATCTGCAGCAGATTGCGCTCGACGATCCCCGGTTCAGAGAGGGATTGGCCTTCCAGGTTTACCGCCGGTCGCTGAACGAGGCGGCGATCGTCAACATCGGCAGCCGGGGCGAGGTCCAGACGCTGGCCGTCGTCAACGCCTATGAGGGCATGATCAACGAGGCCAGTATCAAGGCGACCATCGCCCAGCTGAAGAGGGAACCCGAAGGAACCAGCGTCGACGCTCAAACTCCGGACCGCATTTCCGTGATCACTCGACTCAATCGGGAAACCGACACTTATCTCTACGCCGCGAGATGGGTTGACCCGGAGATCGGATCGCAAGTCAGCCGCGCCAATGAGGTGCTGCGCGACTATCGCGCCTTGCTGTCGCGGTCGCGCACCAACCAATTACGCTTCAACGGCGCGCTGTTGTTCGGGGCCTTGTTCATCGTCGGCCTGGCGATCTTCACCGCCTTGAAGCTCGCCGACCGGATGGTCCGGCCAGTCGGCCAGCTGGTCGCCGCCGCCGGCCGAATCGAAGAGGGCGACTTCACCGCGCGGGTCCCGGTCGCCAACACCGAGGACGAGATCCAGACGCTGGCGACCGCGTTCAACCGAATGACCGGGCGGCTCGACGAGCAGACCGGGGCCTTGAAGGCGGCCAACGCCCAGCTCGAGACCCGGCGCGCTTTCATCGAAGCGGTGCTGTCGAGCGTCACCGCGGGAGTCATCGCGCTCGATTCCGACAACAAGGTCCTGCTGATCAACCGTTCGGCCGAGGCGCTTCTGCCGCGCGGCCGCCGCCAGCTCGAAGGCTCGGACCTGTCCCGGGTCTCGCACGACCTCGACGAGTTCATGCACGGCGACCAGCCCGAGGCCGACGTCCAGGTGACGGTCGGAAGCGGCCAGCGGACCCTCGCGGTCAAGCGGGTGCGCTACCAGGACGGAGTGGTGCTGACCTTCGACGACATCACCGACCAGCTGACCGACCAGCGCCGCGCCGCCTGGTCGGACATCGCGCGGCGAATCGCGCACGAGATCAAGAACCCGCTGACCCCGATCCAGCTCGCCGCCGAGCGGTTGCAGCGGCGCTTCGGCAAGGAAATCCAGTCCGACCAGGAGACCTTCGAGCGCCTGACCGGGACCATCGTCCGCCAAGTCGGCGACCTCCGGCGGATGGTCGACGAATTCTCCAACTTCGCGCGCATGCCCAAGCCGGCGTTCCGCGAGGAGAATGTCCACGAGATCGCCCGCCAGGCGCTGTTCCTGCACGAAGTCGCGCACCCCGCCGTCACGTTCACGATCGAACCGCGCGAGGGCGTATTCCCGATGGTCTGCGACCGCCGCCAACTTGCCCAGGCGCTGACGAATGTCGTCAAGAACGCGGTCGAAGCGATTGAAACAAGGCGCAGTCGTGGTGAGCACAGCATCGCCGGCGACCGCGTGGAGCTGCGCCTCAAGAGCGACCAGGACCAGCTTGTGATCGACGTCCTCGACACCGGAATCGGCCTGCCCGAGGACCGCGAGCGGCTGACCGAGCCGTACATGACGACCCGGGTCCGCGGCACCGGGCTGGGGCTCGCGATCGTCAAGAAGATCGTCGAGGAGCATATGGGCGAGATCGCCTTCCTCGACCGCAAGGGAGGAGGTACCCACGTCCGGATCGCCTTCGATTCCGAGCGGCTGACGAAACTGGGCTCCGAGGCCGTGGCCGAGGGCGGCGACGAGGGCGGCAACGGGGGCGATCCGAAGAGTGACGACGAAGCGGAGGAAACTGGCTGATGGCTCTCGAGGTTCTGGTGGTCGACGACGAAGCGGACATCCGCGAGCTGGTCAGCGGGGTGCTCGAGGACGAGGGCTATTCGGTCCGCGCCGCGGCCGACAGCACGGCGGCGCTGGAAGCGATCGACGAGCGGCGCCCGTCGATGGTCCTGCTCGACGTCTGGCTGCAGGGCTCGCGGCTCGACGGCCTGCAATTGCTCCAGGAGATCAAGCGCCGCGACTCCAGCCTGCCGGTGCTTCTGATCTCCGGCCATGGCAATCTCGACACCGCCGTCGCCGCGGTCCGCGAGGGCGCGGTCGACTTCATCGAGAAGCCGTTCGAGGCCGAGCGCCTGATTTATCTGGTCGACCGGGCGACCGAGACCGATCGCCTGAAGCGCGAGAACGTCGCGCTTCGCAAGCAGATCGGCCAGGACGAGCAATTGAACGGCAGCTCGGTGGCGATCAACACCGTTCGGGCGACCCTCAAGCGGGTCGCACCGACCGGCAGCCGGGTGCTGATCACCGGTCCGGGGGGAGTCGGCAAGGAGATCGCCGCGCGGATGATCCACCAGTGGAGCCCGCGAGCCAAGGCACCGTTCATCGTCCTGTCGGCGGCGATGATGAGCCCCGACCGGGTCGAGGAGGAGTTGTTCGGCTCCGAGGTCGACGGTGAGGCCCGGCCCGGCCTGCTCGAGCAGGCGCACGGCGGCACTTTATTCCTCGACGAGATCGCCGACATGCCGCTGACGACCCAGGGCAAGATCCTGCGCGTTCTGACCGACCAGAGCTACCACCGGGTCGGTGGACAGCGCCCGGTCAAGGTCGACGTCCGGGTGCTTTCGGCGACCTCGCGCAACCTCTCCGAGGAAATCGCCGCCGGGCGCTTCCGCGAGGATCTGTTCTACCGCCTCAACGTCGTCCCGGTGAAGCTGCCCGCGCTTCGCGAGCGGCGCGAGGACATCCCCGAGCTGGTCAGCCATTTCCTCGCCCGTTTCGCCGCCGAGCGACGGATCCAGACCCCGTCGCTGTCGGACGAGGCGATGGCCGCGCTCCAGGCGCACGAATGGCCGGGTAACGTCCGCCAGCTGCGCAACATCATCGAGCGAACCATCATCCTCGCGCCCGGCGACCGGGTCGGCTGCATCGAGGTCGACCTGCTGCCCAGCGAAGTGCTCGACAACCAGGGGACGATCGGAGTCACCAGCGCAACCATGACCATCATGGGCAGCCCGTTGCGCGAAGCTCGCGAATCCTTCGAACGCGAATATCTCAAAATCCAGATCCGCCGCTTTTCAGGCAACATCTCGCGGACCGCGTCGTTCATCGGCATGGAGCGCTCGGCGCTGCACCGCAAGCTGAAGGCGCTCGGCATCGGCGACAAGCGCGACGCGGAGGAATAGACGGGCCACAGGAGGTCGAGCGCACGGCATGGCCGACAAACCCCTCAGCCTGCAGGACCAATTCCTCAACAGCATCCGGCGAGCCAAGTCCCCGGTGACCATCTTCCTGGTCAAGGGCGTCAAGCTGCAGGGCGTAATCACCTGGTTCGACGCCTTTTCGCTTCTGCTTCGCCGCGACGGCGCTTCGCAGCTCGTCTACAAGCATTCGATCTCGACCATCATGCCGACCGCAACGCCCGGGGACTTCGTCGCCACCCGGACCGAAGGGCAACCGGGCCACGGCGGCCGGGCCGCGCTTCAGGACCTGTTCCTCGCGGCTGCGTCGCGCGACCACGAAGAGATGACGGTGTTCCTGGTCAACGGGGTGATGCTCCAGGGCACGGTCGCCGGCTACGACCAGTTCTCGCTGGTGCTCGAGCGGTCCGGGCAGGTCCAGTTGGTCTACAAGCACGCGATCTCGACGCTCCAGCCGGCGAACCCGCTCAACCTCGAACCCGAGCAGGGCGGGGCGAAGGACGAGCCGCCCGTGGTCAGTCGCGCGGAGAGCGAGCCTGAATAGTCTCGAGGGTAATGACGTCGCCCGCGGCGAGCGCGCCGTGCTGGTCGTGCCCGAGCGCACGGGACGCGGGCGCGACGGCACCGGCTCGCTCCGGTCCGCCGAAGCGCGGCTCGACGAGGCGCAGGGCCTCGCCGAGGCGATCGGCGTCCGGATCGTCGCCCGGCGCTCGTACCGGCTGCGCTCGGTGCGCCCGGCGACCCTGCTCGGCAAGGGCCAGGTCGAGGAGATCGCCGAGTTGATCCGCGAGCAGGACGCGAGGCTGCTGGTCGTCGATGCGGCGCTGACCCCGGTCCAGCAGAAATCGCTCGAGGAGGGGGCCGGCGCCAAGGTCATCGACCGGACCGGGCTGATCCTCGAGATCTTCGGCGAGCGCGCCATGACGTCGGAGGGCCGGCTGCAGGTCGAGCTCGCCCATCTCGACTACCAGGCCGGGCGGCTGGTGCGCAGCTGGACCCACCTCGAGCGGCAGCGCGGCGGCTTCGGCTTCCTCGGCGGTCCCGGCGAGACCCAGATCGAGGCCGACCGGCGGCTGATCCGCGAGCGCATGGCACGGATCCGGCGCGAGCTCGAGCAGGTCAAGCGCACCCGCACGCTCCACCGCGGCCGGCGCCAGCGCGCGCCGTGGCCGGTGGTCGCTTTGGTCGGCTACACCAACGCGGGGAAATCGACGCTTTTCAACCGCTTGACGGGCGAAGCGGTGTTCGCCGAGGACCTTCTGTTCGCAACTCTCGACCCGACCATGCGCGAAATCAAAATCCTCGGTTTCGACAAGGCGATCCTGTCCGACACCGTCGGCTTCGTTTCCGACCTACCGACCGAGCTGGTGGCGGCGTTCCGCGCGACTCTCGAGGAGGTCGCGTCGGCCGACCTGCTCGTCCACGTGCGCGACATGGCGCATCCCGACCACGAGGCGCAACGCGAGGATGTCGACGAGGTCCTGGTCTCGCTGGGGCTGGGCGAGGAGGGGCCGCCGCGGCTGGAGGCGTGGAACAAGCTCGACCTGCTCGGCCCCAACGAGCGCCAGGCGCTCCTCAACGAGGCCGCGCGCCGCGACGACGTCGTGGCGATCTCCGCGCTCACCGGCTGGGGCCTCGAGGACTTGCAGAGACGCATCGGCGAGACGCTTCGCAAGGACGACCAGGTGGTCGAGATCCGAGTGCCGGCGATGGAGGGCGGCAAGATCGCTTGGCTTCACGCCCGCGGCGAAGTGCTCGACCAGAAAGTCGGTGACGACGGCGCGATCCACATGTCGGTGCGCCTGTCGAGCGACAACTGGGCGCGCTTTCAGGCGCTCGAACCGGCCTGATCCGCTTTCGCGCGGACCCAGAGCGCTTCCATTTCGTCGAGCGACAGAGCGCTGAAACCCGGTGCCTTCTCGATCGCCCGGAAGCGCGCTTCGAACTTGCGGTTGGCCTTGCGCAGAGCTTCTTCGGCGTCGACGTTGAGATGCCGTGCGAGGTTGACTAGAGCAAACAGCAGGTCGCCAAGCTCCTCTTCGCGGGCGCCGGGTTCGGTCTCGGCGTCCAGTTCTGCGAGCTCCTCGTCGATCTTCGCCCGTGGGCCCTGCACGTCCGGCCAGTCGAAGCCGGTCCGGGCCGCCCGCCGCTGCAGCTTCTGCGCCCGCTTGAGCGCCGGCAGCGCCTTCGCGACCCCGGCCAGGGCGCTCTCGTCGGGCTTTTGCTGGCGCTCGGCCGCCTTGATCGCCTCCCAGCCGGGCGTTTCGGCCGCTCCGCCGAACAGATGCGGGTGGCGCCGCTCGAGCTTGTCGCAGATCGCCCCGAGCACGTCGTCCAGCGAGAAATGCCCGGCTTCCTCCGCGATCTGCGAGTGGAACACGACCTGCAGCTGCAAGTCGCCCAATTCGTCGGCGAGCGCTTGCATGTCGCCGCGGGAGATCGCGTCGGCGACCTCATAGGCTTCTTCGGTGGTGAAAGGGGCGATGGTCGCGAAGCTTTGCCGGCGGTCCCATTCGCAGCCGCTGACCGGGTCACGCAACCGCCGCATGATCGCGACCAGGCGTTCGAGCGTCATCGGCTAAGTCTTTGTGGGGGGAGAGGAAATTTCCTGCGAAGGCTGTTTCCCCGCCCTATATCCAAAAGTCTGATAATATGTATTATGTAAAATATAAGCATGATCAGGGAACCAGCACCAGCCAGCGCCCCTCGACCCCCCATCGCTGCAGCGACGACAGGAAATTCATCCCGAGCACGTTGAGGTCGGCGTTGTCGGCGACGTGCATGCCGATGTCGCGCCGCTCGATCGGGCCGATGGTCAGGCTCTGGGCCCGCCCGCTCGATACCCGGATCAAGCCGTTGCCGGTGCGGACGATCTGGTCGGGCCGGGCGCTGACCTGCACCCGGGCGCGCTCGGCGGTCTCGCGGCCGATGGTCGTCATCGTCGCTCCGCTATCGACCAGGAACTTCACCCGGACGCCGTTCAATTCGCCGCCGATCCAGAAATGGCCGTCGATCGCCATCGGGATCCGGACTTCCTGTCCCTGGGCGACCGGTTCGCCGGTCGCTTCGGCGCGCAACCGCTGGGCAACCCAGCCGAAATCGTCGCGGAAGGTGAACAGCACGAACCCCGCGGCGAAGATCGCCACCCAGGCGAGCGCCATGGTCAGCAGCTTCGCGGCTCGCTCGCGGCGGGTCATCAGCGCGCCCAGCACCAACATCATCGCCATCAGGATGTAGACCCCGCCGAGCATCAGGTCGTTGGTCATCAAAGGGCGACCTCCAGCCCGTCGTGCGCCGGCGCCGCCCAGTCGGGCAGCTCGCGCACCAGGGTCGCATAATCGAGGCTGTTGCCCATGTGGGTGAGATAGACCTGGCCGACGTTGAGGTCGCGCGCCCAGCCGAGCACCGCGTCGAGATAGGCGTGGGTCGGGTGCGGCCGCTGCATCAAACAGTCGCAGATCCACACGTCGGTGCCCTGGTAAAGATTGGCCATTTCGTCGGTCAACTCGTTAAAATCGATCGAATAGACGGCCGAGCGGTCGCCTTCCTCGATGCGCATTCCAAGCGATGTAATGCCTCCGTGCGGCTGATCAACGAAGCGCAGCATTGCGTTGCCCCAGGCCAGTTCCTGGTCGAGCGCCACCGCCTCGACCACCGGCGGGTAGATGCCGGCCTGGGCGAACGCGTAGGCGAAGCGCATTTGCAGGCGCTCGAGGTCGTGGCGGCGGGCGTGCAGCGACACCGGCCGGCCCAGCACCTGCGCCAGCGGCCGAAGGTCGTCGATTCCGTGGCAATGGTCGGCGTGGTCGTGGGTGACGATCAGAGCGTCGATCCGGCCGATGTCGCCGTCAAGCAGCTGCTGGCGGAGGTCGGGCCCGCAATCGACCAGCAAGGTATCGCCGCCGCTGTCGAGCAGCACCGAAGAGCGAGTCCGCCGGTTGCGCGGCTCGTCGGGATCGCACTGCCCCCATTGGTTGCCGATCTTCGGCACCCCGGTCGAGGTGCCGCAGCCCAATATGCGCAGCTTCACGCCGCGGGCTTCTGGGCCGCCCGGGCGAACAGCCGAAAGAAATTGGCGGTGGTCGCTTCGGCCAGCTCATCGGGCCCCTCGCCGCGAAGCTCGGCGACGAACTCGGCGGTGTCGGCGACGAACGCCGGCTCGCAGGTCCGGCCGCGATGTGGGACCGGGGCGAGGAACGGCGAATCGGTCTCGACCAGCAGCCGGTCGAGCGGGATCTGCTTGGCGGTGTCCTGCAGGTCGCGGGCGTTCTTGAAGGTGACGATGCCGCTCATCGACACGTAGAAGCCGAAGTCGAGCGCTTTTCGGGCGAGCTCCAGGCTGCCGGTGAAGCAGTGCAGCACTCCGCTGACCCCGCCTTGCCGGGTCGCGGCGCCGAGAATCTCGGCGGTGTCCTGCTCGGCCTCGCGGGTGTGGACGATCAGCGGCAGCCCGGTCGCCCGAGCCGCCTCGATATGCGCCTCGAAGCGCTCGCGCTGGGCGGGCCGAGCGCTGTTGTCGTAATGATAATCGAGCCCGCACTCGCCGATCGCCACCACTTTGGCGTGCCGCGACCCTTCGACCAGCGCCGCGGCAACCAAGTCCGGGTGCGCGTCGGCCTCATGCGGGTGGACCCCAACGCTCGCCCAGACGTCGCCGTGGCGCTCAGCGGTGGCGAGGATGTCCCCCCACTTCGCCTGCCGCGTCGATATGTTGAGGAAGCCCCCCACTCCCCTCGCGCGGGCGGTGTCGAGCACCTCGGCCTGGCGTTCGACGAGGCTGGGGTAATTGAGGTGGCAATGGCTGTCGATCAGCCTCATTGCTTGAGCTTCATTGTGCCGCCCCCTCGAGCTCGAGGCGAGGGAAGATCGGCACCGTTTGCGCGATCGGCCGGCCGCCGCTGCCGCTGTCGATTAG
>JBPCQE010000192.1:0-4163 GCA_050998435.1 Sphingomicrobium sp.
CGCATGCCGTCCGGAAGATGCCCCAAATGCGATGGTTCGATGGCCGATGGGTTCATTCTTGACGAGGGCTACGGCCAATACGCAGTCAGCACCTGGCATCCGGGCAAGCCCGTCAAGAGCATCTGGACCGGGCTCAAGCGCTCCAAGGCCGACCAGTTGAAGATCTCGACTCGGCGCTGCGAGCGCTGCGGCTACCTCGAAAGCTACGCGCTCGGCCACTAGCGCTTTCCTTGGGCCCGCTCAGACCGCGTGCAGAGCGCCGCGGTAGTCCGGGTCCTCGAGCGTCCGCCCGGCGCCCATCGCGACGCAGCTCATCGGGTCGTCCGCCACCCGCACCGGAAGCCCGGTCTCGTCGGCCAGCACCACCGCGATCTCGCGCAGCAGCGACCCGCCGCCGGTCATCGTGATCCCCTCGTCGATAATGTCCGCGGCGATCTCCGGCTGGGTCTGCTCGAGCGCCACCCGGACGACGTGGACGATGCGCGCGACCGGCTCGGCCAGCGCCTCGGCGATCTCGGCCTGGCTCAGGCCGATCTCGCTCGGCACGCCCCTGGCGACGTCGCGGCCGCGGACGTGCGCGACCAGCCCGTTGCCGTCCTCGGGAGGTTTGGCGGTGCCGATCTCCTTCTTGACCCGCTCGGCGGTCGCTTCGCCGATCAGCAGATTATAGTGGCGCCGAACGTAGGAGCTGATCGCCTCGTCCATCTTGTCGCCGCCGATCCGCGCCGACTGGCTGTAGGCGAGGCCGCGCAGCGAGATCACCCCGACTTCGGTGGTGCCGCCGCCGATGTCGACGACCATCGATCCGATCGGCTCGGTGACCGACAGCCCGGCGCCGATCGCGGCCGCCATCGGCTCGTCGATCAGCGACACCCGGCTCGCACCGGCATGCGACGCGGCGTCGCGGATCGCTCGCCGCTCGACCGACGTCGACCCGGACGGAACGCACAGCACAATCTCCGGCCCGCGCGAAAAGCGGCTTCGGCCGCCTTGCGCTTTCTCGACGAAATGCTTGATCATCTGCTCGGCGACCTCGAGGTCGGCGATGACTCCGTTCCTCAAGGGCCGGATGGTCTTGATGTAATCGGGCGTCTTGCCCATCATCAGCTTGGCGTCGGCGCCGACCGCTTTCACCCGGCGGACTCCGCTCGACACGTCCATTGCGACCACCGACGGCTCGTGAATGACGATCCCGCGGCCCTGCAGATAGACGACGGTGTTGGCCGTCCCGAGGTCGATCGCGATCGCCCGCGAGGCAAGGCTGAACATGCGCGATAGCATCGGGCGGAAAACTCCTCGTCGGCGGGCCGATGTCCGCGGCCGCCACCCCGCTTCTAGTCCCCCCGCCATCGACTCGCGAAACAAACTATAGCCGATGCACCATCAGCCGTTATGCTGCTGCGCCAAACGGATTGCTGGGAGCTGCATGAGCATGGACGAACCGCGATCGGACTCGCCCGGGGCCGCACTGGCCGGGCGCCGGGTGCTGGTCGTGGAGGATTCGCCGGTCGTCGCCGATGCGGCCGACGACATGCTCCAGGACATGGGCTGCGTCGTCGTCGGCCCGGCGACGACCATGGCCGCGGCGCTGCAGATGGCCGGCGAAGCGCAGCTCGACGCGGCCATCGTCGACATCAACATCCGCGGCGACAAGGCTTATCCGGTGCTGCGAATCCTCCGCGACCGCTCCATCCCGTTCCTCCTGACCAGCGGCTATGCGGACTGGTCGATGCCCGAGGATTGGCAAGACCAGCCGCGCGTCGCCAAGCCCTACTCCCCCAACCAGCTGCGCGAATCCCTGCTTCGGCTACTCCCTGGTCAGCCTGGGTAAATCCGCCGGGCTTGATCAGGCCGCCGATATTCGCGCATGGAGTCGACATGATGTTTCGCATTAAGCTGCTCAAGATTGTTGCCCCGCTCGCTCTGCTGGCCTCGGCCGACGGCGCCGTCGCGGCGACCCTGCTGGTCACAAAGACCGCGTTTTGCGGCTGTTGCCGGGTGTGGGTCGAGCGCATGAAGGCGGCCGGCTTCACGGTTGAGGTCAAGGACGTCGAGAGCGTCACCCCGACCGCTCGGAAGCTCGGCGTCCCGGACAAGCTGCGCTCGTGCCACACCTCGCAGATCGGCGGCTACGCGATCGAGGGGCACGTCCCCGCTGCCGACATCAAGCGGCTGCTCGTCCAGCGCCCCAAGGCGGCCGGGATCGCGGTTCCGGGGATGGTGGCTGGCACGCCCGGGATGGAGCACGGCGATCATTCGGATCCCTACCAAGTGATCCTGTTTGACCGCTCGGGCAAAACTCGGGTGTTCGCTTCTCACTAAGCCCGGGTACCGGTACCCGACCGCCCGGCTTTATTTCAGGATCGCACTCGCGACCGTCACCACCCCCCACTTGGTGGATGCGCTCCGCAGCGGCTGCTGCGGCTGGAGTGACCGATAGACCGGCGCCGCACCCGTGCCGAACGCGAAGTGGCTGTGGTCGCCTTCGTCGAGCGATTCGATCAGCCGGTAGCCGGCGTTGCGGAACGCTGCCGCGATCTGCGCGTGGCTGACTCCCGGCCGGCGGGCGATGTCGATCGCCCGGCCGCTCAGGTGGAAGCTGTTGCGGACCCCGCCGACCCGGCGGTTGCGTTCGGCCGAGCGCCAGGTGCTGGTCACGCGGCCCCATTTCCAGCCGAGGCCGGCCGCCGCCGCCAAATTGATTCGGCCACCGGTCGCTACCGGCGCTGCCGCTTCGAGGCTCTCGGTCATCAGCGCCGACTCGCTCGAAACCGCCCGGACTCCGAAATTCGTCGGCTGCGAAGCCGCCCAAACGAGCGCCGCGCTCGTCATCAGCAACACAACTGCCAAAGCTTTCAACATGCGAGAAACCCCCGTCCGCAGAGGCTTGTATACACAAGGTTAACCACCCGGACAACCGCTCCCGAGCGCTAATCGCGACCCGGATCGGGACGGGTTTCACCGCTTGATAAGCGGGCTATAAAGGCCGCCGTAGCGTCGCCGACGACCGCCGCCCTCGCGGGAGGATCTTGCAGTGCCCAGACGCGTCAAGGACTACATCGAAATCAGCGAATACACTTCGCTCGAAGATCTCATCCGCTTCCTCGAGATCATCCGCGGCACTCTGCCTCAAAATTCCGAGCCCGAACTCAAGATCCGCGGCGACGAGATCTTCGGGCGGCGGCTGACCATCACCTTCCTGCGCGACCTGACCGACGAGGAAGCCTCGCTCGACGCGCGCTACACCGGCGACGTCACGCCCGAGACCGACGCCGCCATCGAGCAGCTCCGGGCCAAGCTCGACAAGGTCCCCTATCGCGACACCGGTAGGAATCCTTAGCTTCGATTCTCCGGAACCCAGCCGATCAGCAGCATCTGGGCGGCGAAGCCGACGACATAGGCGATCGGGATGTACCACGCCGCCTTGAGCCACGCCCAGGCCGACCGCGCTTCCGGGTACATGACCGTCACGGCGACGCCCGCCGACGATCCGAACCACATCATCGATCCGCCGAAGCCGACCGCATAGGCGAGCAGCGCCCAATCATAGCCGCCCTGCTTCAACGCCAGCATGGTCAGCGGGATGTTGTCGAACACCGCCGACAGGAATCCGAGCGCGGCGACCGATTGCCAGCTCGGGCTCGGCAGGCCGTCGACCGGCATCAGCGACGCGGCGGCGACCAGCAGCACCAGGAACAAGGCGCCCTGCGCGGCCGGCTTCGCCACCGACCATTGCGGAGCGCAGACCAGGCCGGTGACCAGGATCGCCGCCCAGATCGCGAGCCCAAGCCATGGCGCGGCCTCGCCGACGCCGGTCGCGTTCGCCCAGATGTTGGCCGCCACCGCGGCCACGAGGATGATTGCGACGATCGTGATCCGGCGCCAATCGAGCGGGTGGTCAGGCTCGTTGTGGGCGAGGATCGGCTGGTAACGATGCTGGTTCCACGCGCCGGCGACCGCGAACACCGCGAACGCCGGGATCGCGGCCGCATAGGCGGCTAGGACCGCCAGCGGCGATACGCCGTGCAGCCACATTAAGGTGGTCGTGGTGTCGCCGATGACGCTGCCGGCGCCGCCGGCGTTGGCCGCGGCGACGATTGCGGCGAGGAAACCGATGCCGACGCGCCCCTTGTAGACATGGCGAGCGATCACCGCGCCCAGGA
>JBPCQE010000057.1:0-20932 GCA_050998435.1 Sphingomicrobium sp.
GCAAGGACCGCGAGATCATCCGCCACGACCCGCACAAATTGATCGAAGGCTCGCTGATCGCCGGCTTCGCGATGCGCGCGCGGGCCGGCTACATCTACATCCGCGGCGAGTTCATCCGCGAGACCGAAGCGCTGAGGAAGGCGGTCGCCGAAGCCTATGCCGCCGGCCTGCTCGGCAAGAACGCGGCCGGCTCGGGCCATGACTTCGACCTGTTCGTCCACCGCGGCGCCGGCGCCTACATCTGTGGCGAAGAAACCGCGATGCTCGAAAGCCTCGAGGGCAAGAAGGGGATGCCGCGCCTCAAGCCGCCGTTTCCGGCCGGCGCCGGACTCTACGGCTGCCCGACGACGGTCAACAATGTCGAGTCGATCGCGGTCGTGCCGACCATCCTTCGCCGCGGCGCCGCCTGGCACAAGAGCTTCGGGCGCGAGAACAACGCCGGCACCAAGCTGTTCCAGCTGTCGGGCCATATCAACACCCCGTGCGTGGTCGAGGAATCGATGTCGATCTCCTTCCGAGAGCTGATCGACCTCCACGGCGGCGGAATTCGCGGCGGCTGGGACAATCTGCTGGCGGTGATTCCGGGCGGCTCGTCGGTGCCGCTCGTCCCCGCGCACGAGATCATCGATGCGCCCATGGATTTCGACGGGTTGAAGGCGCTCGGATCGGGCCTCGGCACCGCAGCGGTAATCGTCATGGACAAATCGACCGACATCGTCCGCGCGATTTCCCGAATCTCCTACTTCTACAAGCACGAGAGCTGCGGCCAGTGCACCCCGTGCCGCGAGGGCACCGGCTGGATGTGGCGGTCAATGGAGCGGCTGCGCGAAGGCGACGCGGCGGTTTCGGACATCGACAAGCTGCTCGACGTCACCAAGCAGGTCGAGGGCCACACCATCTGCGCGCTGGGCGACGCCGCCGCCTGGCCGATCCAGGGTCTGATCAAGCACTTCCGACCCGAACTCGAGCGCCGCATCGCCGAGCGCTCCGGGCGCACCATGCTGGAGGCGGCGGAATGAAATATCTGATCATCGTCCTCGTTCTCGCGGTGATTGTCGCGGTCCTGCTGGCGGCGCGGCGATCCGGCCCGCGAGTCACCCACATCGAGCATCGCCGCGACGAGCGCGACGAACACAAGGACGACGATGCCTAAGGTCACCGTCGACGGCGTTGAGATCGAGGTCCCGCAGGGGGTGACCGTGCTTCAGGCGTGCGAGCTCGCCGGCAAGGAGATCCCGCGTTTCTGCTACCACGAGCGCTTATCGATCGCCGGCAATTGCCGGATGTGCCTAGTCGAGGTCGCGCCGGGGCCGCCCAAGCCGCAGGCGAGCTGCGCTCTGCCGGCAGCCGACGGGCAGACGATCCGAACCGACACCGCGATGGTCAAAAAGGCGCGCGAGGGGGTGATGGAGTTCCTGCTCATCAACCACCCGCTCGACTGCCCGATCTGCGACCAGGGCGGCGAGTGCGACCTCCAGGACCAGGCGATGGCCTACGGCCGAAGCTTCTCGCGCTTCGAGGAGAACAAGCGGGCGATCGACGACAAATATATGGGCCCGGTGATCAAGACCTCGATGACCCGCTGCATTCAGTGCACGCGCTGCATCCGCTTTGCCGAAGAGGTGGCGGGCGTTCCCGAGCTCGGCATGCTGTACCGCGGCGAGGACGCGCAGATTACTTCCTACCTCGAGCGCGCGGTAGTGAGCGAGCTCAGCGGCAACCTCGCCGACGTCTGCCCGGTCGGGGCGCTGCTGCAGAAGCCGCAGATCTTCGAGAGCCGCCCGTGGGAGCTGCGGCGGGTGCCGGCGATCGACGTCATGGACGCGGTCGGAAGCAACATCCGCCTCGATGTCCGCCAGCGCCAGGTGATGCGGGTGCTGCCGCGGATCAACGAAGAGGTGAACGAGGAGTGGATCCACGACAAGACGCGCCATCATGTCGACGCGCTGGTCCGCAATCGGCTCGACCGGCCGTGGGTGCGCGAGAGCGACCGCAAGGGATTCAAGCTGCGCGAAGCTGGATGGGGCGAGGCGCTCGACCTGTTCGCCAAGCGGCTGAAAAAGGTCGGGCCGAGCGTCGCGGCGATCGCCGGCGACCTGCTCGACGCCGAGACCATGTACGCGGCCAAGAAGCTGCTCGAAGGGCAGGGGTCGACCCTGCTCGAGGGCCGCCAGACCGGCCTCGCCTATGACACGTCGAGCCTCGCCGCGGTGGCGTTCAATTCGACCATCGCCGGGATCGAGAGCGCCGACGCGGTGCTGCTCATTGGCACCAACCCGCGCTGGGAAGCGCCGCTGGTCAACACCCGACTGCGCAAGGCGGCGCGCAAGGGCGCCCGGATCTTTGCCGTCGGCCCGGAAATCGACTTTGGGATGCGCGTCCACTGGATCGGCAACGATCTCAAGCTGTTGGCCAAGCTTCCGAAGGAAGTGTCTGAAGCATTCGAGGCGGCTGAGCGCCCTGCGGTGATCGTCGGACCGGGCGCGCTCGCCGCCGATGCGCTCGGCGCGGCGCTGGCATTGGCCGGGCCGCTCAAGCTCATCCGCGACGGCTGGAACGGCTTCAACGTCATCCACACCGCGGCGTCGCGAATGGCCGGGCTGATCCTCGGGTACGCGCAGTCGGGAGGCATCGCCGACATCGAGGCTGCAAAGCCGCAGCTCGTGCTTCTGCTCGGCGCCGACGAAGTCGCGGCCGACCGCTTCAAAGGCGCGTTCAAGGTCTACGTCGGCCACCATGGCGATGCCGGAGCGAGCAGCGCCGACCTGGTGCTGCCCGCCGCGGCCTACGCCGAAAAGCACGGCACCTGGGTCAATCTCGAAGGCCGGGTTCAGCGCGGCGAGCGCGCCGTGTTCCCGCCCGGCGAAGCGCGCGAGGACTGGGCGATCTTGCGCGCCGTCAGCGAGCTCGCCGGCAAGGCGCTGCCGTTCGACAGCTTCGACCAGTTGCGCGATGCGATGGTTGCCGACCATCCCGAGCTCGGCAGCGACGGCCTCGTCGACCTGCCGTGGGCGCCGCCGGCGCTGGACTCCGTAGCCGAGGGTCCGCTGCGCTATCCGATCGCCGACTTCTATCTGACCAACGCCATCTGCCGATCGAGCCCGACGATGCGCCGCTGTTCGGAGGAACTGCTCCACGGCGGCGAGTTCCGCGAGGCGGCGGAATGACCGCCTGGTTCCAGGGCTGGGGCGCGACCTACGAATGGTCGTGGTTCTTCGCGACGATGACCGGCATCCTCGTCATCGCCTTCCCGCTGATGCTGGCGGTGGCGATGATCATCTATGCCGAGCGCAAGATCTGGGCGGCGATCGCCCTTCGCCGCGGGCCCAACGTCGTCGGCCCGTGGGGCCTGCTGCAGAGCTTCGCCGACGGCCTGAAGGTGTTCCTCAAGGAAACCATCATCCCGACCAGCGCCAACAAGGGGCTGTTCCTGATCGCCCCGATCATCACGTTCACCGTCGCTTTGATCGTCTGGGCGGTTGTTCCCTTCGCGCCCGGGGTCGTGCTCGCCGACATCAACGTCGGCCTGCTCTACATCCTCGCCGCCTCGTCGCTCGGGGTCTACGGGGTGATCGTCGCCGGCTGGGCATCCAATTCCAAATATCCGTTCTACTCGGCGCTCCGGGCGGCCGCGCAGATGGTCAGCTACGAAGTGTCGATCGGCTTCGTCCTGATCAGCGTCGTGCTCTACGCGAACAGCTTCAACCTGACCGCCATCATCCTCGCCCAGCAAGGCCACATCTTCGGCATCTTCAACGGCTTCGGATTCAATCCCTTGCTGTTCCCGATGGCCGTGGTGTTCCTGATCAGCTCGATGGCCGAGACATTCCGAACCCCGTTCGACCTGACCGAGGCCGAGAGCGAGCTCGTCGCCGGATTCCAGACCGAATATTCATCGATGAGCTTCGCGCTCTTCTGGCTCGGCGAGTACGGCAACGTGCTGCTGATGTGCGCCCTGAACGCGATCCTGTTCTGGGGCGGCTGGCTGCCGCCGATCGACTGGGCGCCGCTCTACTGGATTCCCGGCATCCTGTGGCTGTTCGCCAAGATGCTGTTGTTCTTCTTCATCTTCGGATGGGTGCGCGCGACCGTGCCGCGCTACCGCTACGACCAATTGATGCGGCTGGGCTGGAAGATCTTCCTGCCGCTCAGCATCATCTTCGTCGTCGTCGTCTCGGGCTGGCTGATGCTGACCCGCTATGGAGTCGGCTCATGAACCCGCTGCAGTGGCTCAAGGCCTTTACGCTGTGGGAGCTCGTCCGTGCCCACGCGCTGACGCTGCGCTATTTCTTCAAGCCCAAGGTCACCATCAACTACCCGCACGAGAAAAACCCGCAGTCCCCGCGATTCCGCGGCGAGCATGCGTTGCGCCGCTATCCCAACGGCGAGGAGCGCTGCATCGCCTGCAAATTGTGCGAGGCGATCTGCCCGGCGCTCGCGATCACAATCGAGTCCGAGCCGCGCGAGGACGGCTCCCGGCGCACCACGCGCTACGACATCGACATGGTCAAATGCATCTATTGCGGGCTGTGCCAGGAAGCCTGTCCGGTCGACGCGATCGTCGAGGGGCCGAACCTCGAGTTCGCGACCGAAACGCGCGAGGAATTGCTCTACGACAAGACCAAATTGCTCGCCAACGGCGACAAGTGGGAACAGGCGATCGCCGCCAACCTCGCCGCCGACGCGCCGTATCGATAACCGCTCCAAACAGGGCCTCACACTTGATCGGACTCATCGCCTTTTACTTGTTCGCGACGATGACCATCGCTTCGGCGGTGGCGGTGATCTTCGCGCGCAACCCGGTGCACAGCGTGCTGTGGCTGATCGTCGCCTTCTTCAGCGCCGCCGGCCTGATGCTGCTGGTTGGCGCCGAGTTCATCGCGATGCTTCTGGTGATCGTCTACGTCGGCGCGGTCGCGGTGCTGTTCCTGTTCGTGGTGATGATGCTCGATGTCGACTTCGCGTCGCTGCGCTCGGGCTTCACCAAGAACCTGCCGTTCGGATTGCTGATCGCGCTGGTGCTGCTGGCCGAGATCGTCCTTGCCGTGAGCGCCCGCAACGCCGGTCCCGCCGCGGGCGCGATCCCAGCGGCGACGCAGCCGAACATCGTCGCCATGGGTGAGCTGATGTACAGCCGCTATTTGCTCCCGTTCGAGATTGCCGGGCTGATCCTGCTGGTGGCGATGATCGGCGCGATTGTGCTCACCCACCGAAGCCGCGGTGACGTCCGCGGCCAGAACGCTTCGAAGCAAATCGGGCGTAGGCCGAAGGACGCCGTGCGGCTGACCCAACCCGTCAGCGGCGAGGGGGTCGAGCTGTGATCGGGCTCGCTCATTACCTAACCGTTGCGGCGATCCTGTTCGTGCTCGGGGTGCTCGGCATCTTCCTCAATCGCCGCAACGTCATCCTGATGCTGATGGCGATCGAGCTGATCCTGCTCGCGGTGAACATCAATCTGGTCGCTTTCTCGGCCTTCCTCGGCGATTTGACCGGGCAGGTGATGGCGATGTTCGTCCTCACCGTCGCGGCGGCCGAGGCGGCGATCGGGCTCGCCATCCTGGTCATCTTCTTCCGCCGCCGAGGCACCATAGCCGTCGATGCCGCCGACCGGATGCACGGGTGATGGTCCAGCTGATCGTCTTCCTGCCGCTCGTCGCGGCGATCGTCGCCGGCTTGGGCGGCCGCTGGATCGGCAATTTCGCGGCCAAGCTGATCACCACCGGCGCCTTGTTCGTCGGAGCGGCGCTGAGCTGGCCGATCTTCCTCAATTTCGTCACCGGCGACTACAACGGCGGCTGGGTCGAGCCCGTTGCCTTGTGGTTCACGTCGGGCGATCTCGAGGTCCGCTGGGCGCTGCGCGTCGATGCTCTGACCGCGGTGATGCTGGTCGTCGTGACGACCGTCTCGAGCCTCGTCCACTTGTACAGCTGGGGCTACATGGCCGAGGACCCCGGCCAGCCGCGCTTTTTCGCCTATCTGTCCCTGTTCAGCTTCGCGATGCTGATGCTGGTCACCGCCGACAACCTCGTCCAGATGTTTTTCGGCTGGGAGGGGGTGGGGCTCGCCTCCTATCTGCTGATCGGATTTTGGTACCACAAGCCGTCGGCCAACGCGGCCGCATTGAAGGCCTTCCTCGTCAACCGGGTTGGCGATTTCGGCTTCAGCCTCGGCATCTTCGGCACCTTCCTGGTGTTCGGCACCGTCTCGATCCCGGCGATCCTAGAGGCCTCGCCCACCATGGCTGGATCGACCATCGGCTTTGCCGGCCTGCGCGTCGACACCATGACTTTGCTGTGCCTGCTGCTGTTCGTCGGGGCGATGGGCAAGTCCGCGCAGCTGGGACTGCACACCTGGCTGCCCGACGCGATGGAGGGCCCGACCCCGGTCAGCGCGCTGATCCACGCCGCGACCATGGTCACGGCGGGCGTGTTCATGGTCTGCCGGCTATCGCCGATGTTCGAGGTCAGCGAAGTCGCCCAGCACGTCGTCATCTATGTCGGCGCGGCGACCGCGATCTTCGCCGCCACCGTCGCTACCGCCCAGAACGACATCAAGCGCGTGGTCGCTTATTCGACCTGCTCGCAGCTGGGTTACATGTTCTTCGCCGCCGGAGTCGGCGCCTACGGCGCGGCGATGTTCCATTTGTTCACCCACGCCTTCTTCAAGGCGCTTCTGTTCCTCGCCGCCGGCTCGGTGATCCACGCGATGCACCACGAGCAGGACATGCGGTTCTACGGCGGCCTTCGGAAGCAGATCCCGATCACCTTCTGGGTGATGGTGATCGGCACTTTGGCCATCACCGGAGTCGGCATCTTCGGCATCGGCTTTGCCGGTCACTGGTCGAAGGACGCAATCCTCGAAAGCGCTTATGCGAGCGGCAGCGTGCCGGGGGGAATCGCCTTTTTCCTCGGCGCGCTGGCGGCCTTGCTGACCAGTTTCTATTCGTGGCGGCTGATCTTCCTGACCTTCTTTGGGCAGCCACGCTGGGCCGCGTCGGAGCATATCCAGCACGCGCTTCACGGCGATCATGACGCGCCCGACGAGGAGCATGGCGACAGCTCACACGGCACGGCGACTCCTCCGGAGGGGACGGGCGGCTATCGCCCGCACGAAAGCCCGTGGACCATGCTGGTGCCGATCGGCGTGCTGGCGCTGGGTTCGATCCTCGCGGGCCAGCTGTTCCATGAGATTTTCATCGAGGCCGAGCATGGCGCGGCCTTCTGGAACGGCAGCATCGCCTTCGACGCTCATCTTGCCCACGCCGCGCACGAGGTGCCCGCCTGGGTCAAGTACACCGCAACGGTCGTGATGCTGATCGGGCTCGCGATCGCCTGGAACAATTACATCCGTCGTCCCGACGGGCCCGGCCGCTTCGTCGCCCAGTTCCCCGGATTGCACGGCTTCGTCCTCAACAAATGGTATTTCGACGAGCTCTACGACCGCATCTTCATCCGCCCGGCGCTGTGGCTCGGCCGGCTGTTCTGGCACCGCGGCGATGAGGGGACGATCGACCGCTTCGGCCCGCACGGCGCGGCTTACGCGGTCGGCTTTGGCAACAAGCTCACCGCGCGGCTGCAGTCGGGCTATCTCTACAGCTATGCGTTCGTGATGCTGCTGGGGCTGATCGGAGCGGCGAGCTGGGCCGTCTGGTGGGCCCGATGAACGAACTTCCAGTGCTGTCGATCCTGGTCGGCCTGCCGCTGGTTGCCGGCATGGCCTGCCTGTTCGTCAACGCCAATGCAGCGCGGTGGATCGCGCTGGTGACGACGCTGGTCGAGCTGGCGATCGGCGCCTGGTTGTGGAGCGCGTTCGACCCGGACGGGCCGCAATGGCAGTTCGTTGAAGCGCGCGAGCTCGGCGGCGGCATCGCCTGGGCGCTCGGCATCGACGGCATTGCCCTGGTGCTGATCATGCTGACCCTGTTCCTGATGCCGATCTGCATCGGGGCGTCGTGGCGGGCGATCGAAAAGCGCGTGCCCGAATATATGGCCGCCTTCCTGCTGATGCAGGCGCTGATGGTCGGCGTGTTCGTCGCCCAGGACCTGTTCCTGTTCTACATCTTCTTCGAGGGCGGCCTGATCCCGATGTATTTGATCATCGGCATCTGGGGCGGCCCCGAGCGCATCAAGGCGAGCTACAAATTCTTCCTCTACACCTTGCTCGGCTCGGTGCTGATGCTGATCGCCATGCTGTACATGGTGCTCGAGGCCGGCACGACGTCGATCCCGGCGCTGATGGCGCACGACTTCCCGGTCGATGCGCAGAAATGGCTGTGGCTCGCCTTCTTCGCCAGCTTCGCGGTCAAGATGCCGATGTGGCCGGTCCACACCTGGCTTCCCGACGCCCACGTCGAAGCGCCGACCGCCGGCTCGGTCATCCTCGCCGGGGTGCTTCTGAAGATGGGCGGCTACGGATTCATCCGTTTTTCGCTGCCGATGTTCCCCGAAGGCTCGGCGGCGTTCGTGCCTTTGGTGTTCATCCTGTCGGGGATCGCGGTGGTCTACACCTCGCTGGTCGCCCTCGTTCAGCGCGACATGAAGAAGCTGATCGCTTATTCCTCCGTCGCGCACATGGGGTTCGTCACCTTCGGCCTGTTCGCCTTCAACCGGCAGGGCATCGAAGGGGCGATGATCGTCATGCTCAGCCACGGCCTCGTCTCCGGCGCTTTGTTCCTGTGCGTCGGCGTCGTCTACGACCGGCTGCACAGCCGCGACATCGACCGCTACGGCGGGCTGTCGAACAACATGCCGGGCTACGCGCTGTTGTTCATGCTGTTCACCATGGCCGCGGTCGGCCTGCCCGGCACCAGCGGCTTCGTCGGCGAGTTCCTGAGCCTGGTCGGAACCTACCGAATGTCGACATGGGCGGCGATCGTCGCCACCACCGGGATCATCCTCGGCGCCGCCTACATGCTGTGGCTGTACTGGCGGATTGCGTTCGGCGCCGCGCGCACCGCCGAAACGGCGGCGATGCCCGATTTGTCGATGCGAGAATGGTGGCTGCTCGGCCCGATCGCGGCGGCGGTGCTGTGGATGGGCGTCTACCCGGAAAGCTTCCTGAGGCCGATCCGAGCCGACGTCGGGCGGCTGCTCGAGCGGGTCGAGCGCGCCGCTCCGCCAGGCGATTCCCTGCCGACCGCTGGCAAGCCGAAGGCTGAGGCTCACGCCCCTGAAGCGCATGCTCCGGAGGCGGCGCACTGATGAACAATCTGATGCCCATCCTGCCCGAGCTGATCCTGACCGCTGGCGCGATCGTGCTGATGATGGTCGCTGCATTCGCCGGGCGCAGCGGATCGGGATTGACCAGCTGGGCCTCGGTCGCGCTGCTCCTCGCCGCGACCGTTGCGCTGATCGGCGCGCCGTCGAATGCCGGCCCCTTGTTCGGCGGGTTGATCGTCGCCGATGCGTTCGGCTCGTTCGGCAAGGCGATCATCTTCCTCTCCTCGGCAGTGGCGATCATCGCCGCGCACGGCTGGTTCGAGCGCGGCACCGAGCACAGCCCGGAGTATTCGGTGCTGATCCTGTTCAGCGCGGTCGGCGGAGCGGTGATGGTCTCGGCGACCAATTTGATCACCCTCTACATGGGGCTCGAGCTGTTGAGCCTGGCGAGCTACGTGCTCGCTTCCTATCGCCGCGGGGACGAACGTTCGGCCGAGGCGGGCCTCAAATATTTCGTCCTCGGAGCGCTCGCCAGCGGCATCCTGCTGTACGGCATTTCGCTGCTCTACGGCTTCACCGGCACGATGACCTTCCCGGACCTCGCCGCCGCCTTCGCGCGCGACGGCGCGCCGTCGCTCGGCCTACTGTTCGGGCTCGTGTTCCTGCTCGCCGGGATCGCCTTCAAGATCAGCGCGGTGCCGTTCCACATGTGGACCCCGGACGTCTACGAAGGCGCTCCGACTCCGGTCACCGCCTTCTTCGCCTCGGCCCCCAAGGTCGCTGCGGTGCTGCTCGCGACCCGCGTGTGCCTCGACGCGCGCGAGCCGGCGACCGACGCCGGGCGGCAGATCGTCATCTTCGCCGCGCTCGCCTCGATCTTCCTGGGTGCGGTGGCCGCCTGGGGGCAGACCAATATCAAGCGGCTGCTGGCTTATTCGTCGATCAACAATGTCGGCTTCGCTCTGATCGGACTCGCCGCCGGGGGCCCCAAGGGCGCGGCGTCGGTGCTGTTCTACATGGCAGTTTATGTGGTGATGACCCTGGGCGCGTTCCTATGCGTACTGCGCATGCGGACCAAGGACGGCGAGCCGACCGAGCGCATCGACGACCTCGCCGGCCTGTCGCAGGCGCGGCCGGGGTTCGCCGCGGCGATGGCGGTCTTCATGTTCAGCCTCGCCGGAATTCCGCCCTTGTTCGGCTTCTGGCCCAAGCTGCTGGTATTCAATGCCGCGGTCGACGAAGGGCTGATCGCGCTCGCCGTCGCGGGCATCGTCGGGACGGTGGTCGGCGCATATTATTACCTTCGGATCGTCAAGATCATGTACTTCGACGAGGCACCGTCACCGCTGGCCCGCACTCGCGCACCGCTCGAGCGGGCGATGATCCTGATTGCCGCGCTGATCGTCTCGCCGCTCGGCTATCTGCTGATCGGGCCGCTCGGCGATGCCGCCGACCGCGCCGCGGGATCGATCTTCTGACCCGCATCCGGATCGTCGAGCGGACCGGCTCGACCAATGCCGACCTGCTGGCCGATCCCGACGCCGTCGAGGGCGACTGGCTGGTCGCTCTGGAACAGTCGGCGGGGAAGGGACGGCAAGGCCGCGCCTGGGTTTCTCCTCCCGGAAACTTCTACGGCACCACACTCGTCGAGTTGCGGCCGGGCGACCCGCCGGCGCCGACCCTGTCGCTGGCTGCCGGGCTGGCGCTGATCGAAGCAGCCGACGTCGCCGCGCCAAACCTGCCGCTGATGCTCAAATGGCCCAACGATTTGCTACTCGGCGGTGACAAGCTGGCCGGCGTTCTGCTCGAGCGCAGCGGCGATCGTATCGTCGCCGGTTTCGGAGTGAACCTCGCGTTCGCGCCGCCACTGCGCGACCGCAAGGCGGCGTCGCTCAAGGGCGCAACCGCTCCGCAGGCCTTCACTCCGCTGCTCGCCGCGAGCTTCGCCCGCCTGCTCGAGTCGTGGCGAAGCAGCGACACCGCAGCGCTGGCCCGCGCCTGGATGATGCGCGCCCACCCGGCCGGCGCCCTGCTCACGGTCCATATCAGCGCCGACGAGCGACTCAGCGGCCGCTTCGACGGAATCGAGCCGGACGGGGCTCTGCGGCTGCGCACCGACGAAGGCGTCGAGATCATCCGCGCCGGCGACGTCAGCTTGTGAACCGGCGAGCGCGAGCCTAGCAGGCGCCCATGCTGCTCGCCATCGACGCCGGCAACACCAATCTGGTGTTTGCCCTTCTGGACAAAAGCGAGATCAAGGCGAGGTGGCGGATCGCGACGGACCCGCGGCGCACGGCCGACCAATATGCGGTGTGGCTCCACCAATTGCTCGAGCTCGAAGGCTACACCAAGGCCGACGTCGACGCGGTGATCATCGGCACCGTGGTACCGCGCGCACTCCACAACTTGAAGGTCCTCGCCGGCAAATATTTCCGCGTCGAGCCGCTGATTGCCGGGCAGGGCAGTGCCGGATGGCCTATGGCGCTCGATGTCGATGAGCCGCAGAACGTCGGCGCCGACCGGGCGCTCAACGTCATCGCCGCGCATTCCAAATATCCGGGCGACCTGGTCATCATCGATTTCGGAACCGCGACCACCTTTGACGTCGCCGATGCATCGGGCGCCTACAAGGGCGGCATCATCGCGCCCGGGATCAACCTGTCGATTGACGCTTTGGTCAATGCGGCGGCGATGCTGCCGCGGATCGCCATCGAGGCGCCGCAGGAAACCAGCGTCGTGGGCCGGACTACCGAGCGCCAAATGCTGATCGGCATCTACTGGGGTTATGTCGCGATGATCGAGGGGCTGGTCGAGCGCCTGAAAACCGAGATCGCTCGGCCCGTCACCGTCGTCGCCACCGGCGGGCTCGCGACCCTGTTCGACGAGCACACCGACGTGTTCGACGCGATCGAGCCCGACCTGACCATTCAGGGATTGGGCCTGCTCCACCAAAGCGCGACCACTCCATGATTCCAGGCGAAGAGCTGCTGTTCTGCGCGCTCGGCGGGTCGGGCGAGATCGGCATGAACGTCAATCTCTACGGCTGCCGCGGCCAGTGGCTGATGGTCGACCTCGGCCTGACCTTCGCCGGCCCCGATTATCCGGGCATCGACCTGATCCTCCCCGACCTCGAGTTCATCGAGCAGCAGCAGGACCGGCTCGCCGGAATCATCCTGACCCACGGGCACGAGGACCATATCGGCGCGCTGCCCTATTTGTGCTCGGACTTGAAGGTGCCGCTCTACGCGACTCCATTCACCGCCGGGTTGATCGCCGGCAAGCTCGAGGAGGAGGGGCTGACCGGGCAGGTCAAGCTCAACATCGTCGAGGCCGACGGGTCCGTGGAGCTGGGCCCGTTCAAGGTCCGCTACGTCGCTTTGTCGCACTCGATCCCCGAGGGCAATGGAGTGCTGATCGAGACTCCGTTCGGGCGCGTGTTTCACACCGGCGACTGGAAGATCGACGAGACTCCGGTGCTTGGCGAAGCGCCGAGCACCGAGGCGCTCATGGCGATCGGCGACATGGGCGTGCTCGCACTCGTCTGTGACTCAACCAACGTCTTTCAGAACGAGCCGTCGGGATCCGAAAAAGGCGTCCATCACGGCCTGGCCGAGCAGGTAGCGAAGGCGAAAGGGCGCGTGCTGGTCACGACCTTCGCGTCGAACGCCGCGCGGCTCCAGACCATCGGCCGGGTCGCGACCGCGACCGGCCGCCGGGTGTGCGTCGCCGGCCGCTCGCTCGACCGAATCATCGGAGTCGCCAAGGCGACCGGATATTTGCGCGATTTTCCCGATCCGGTGCGCTTCGACGAGGCGATGCGGTTGCCGCGCGAGGAGCTGCTGATCGTCGCCACCGGCGGGCAGGGCGAGCCGCGCGCGGCGCTCGGCCGGATCGCGTCGGGCAACCACGAGCTCAAGCTTAGCGACGGCGACACGATCATCTTCTCGTCGCGGATCATCCCGGGGAACGAGGTGGCGATCGGGCGGATCATGAACCAATTGTCCGACATCGGGGCCCTGATCGTCACCGAGAAGCAGGCCCACGTCCATGTGTCGGGTCACCCGGGGCGGCCCGAGCTCAAGATGATGTACGACTGGGTGCGGCCGGAGATCATCGTCCCCGTCCACGGCGAGGCTCGGCACCTTGCCGAGCAGGCGCGGCTTGCGCTGTCGCACGGCGTCCCGAAGGCGATCGTCCAGGAGAATGGCGACCTTGTCCGGCTGGCTCCGGACGGTCCGGCGAGGATCGACCAGGTTCGGGTCGGGCGGCTGGTGCTGGACGGCGACGTGATCCTGCCCGCCGACGGGACCACCATCACGGAACGCCGGCGAATGGCCGTGGGCGGGCTGATCACGGTCGCAATCCCGGTCGCCCGCGACGGCCGGCTGGCGGGGTCGCCGCTGGTGCGGCCGTTCGGCGTCCCGGTCGAGGTCGACCGTGAAGATTTCATCGCCGACGCGACGAATTCCGCCGAGCGGTCGTTCGACCCGCGCGCCAATGAAGACAAGATGCGCGAGGCGGTGCGGCTCGCGGTCCGCCGCTGCGCGACGGCCTGGACCGGCAAGAAGCCGGTGGTCGACGTGACCATCCTCAAGGTCCCCGAATGACGATCGGCTCGATCGTCGCGATCTATCTCTTGTTCTTCATCGCCAGCGCGTTCCTGCTGCTGCCGTTCGGAGTTAAGACCGACGAGGAGGCGGGGACTGCGAAGGTCGCGGGCCAGGCCGACAGCGCCCCGCACCGCTTCGAACTGCCGCGGCACCTGCTGCGCGCCGCGATCCTCGGGTTGCTGCTGTTCGGCCTCTATTACGCCAACTGGATCTACGGCTGGGTCGAGGTCGAGGATCTCGACTTCTACAATTAGATCCTCCCCTCGATTTCGAGGGGAGGGGGGACCAGCGAAGCTGGTGGAGGGGCCCTTTACCGCCGCAGCTGGCCCCTCCACCATCCAATCTTCGTTGAATGGTCCCCCTCCCCTGCAGAAGCAGGGGAGGGGCGAGTCTACCGCCGGCGATCGATCGCCTGGGCGAGGGCCGCGTAGAGCTTGCCCATGTCCGACGACATCAAGGTCACCGCGATCATTCCGCCGTCGCGCTCGGCCAGTACTCGCCGGAGCATCGCCTCGAAGTCGTGCACGTAGCGGTCGACCGAGGCCTGGAACTCGCGCTCGGTGTCGTAATGGGCCTGGATAGCTCGGCTCTCGGTGCCGCCCATCAGGCGCACTGCCCGGCGGGTGAAGACGCCGCGATTGCCCTTCAGGTAGGACGCCCAAGCCTTGTCGTCGACCTCGTCGGACAGGATCTTGCCAACGTCGATCGCCGCCGAGTTCATCGAATCGATCAGCAGCGACACTCGGCGGGTGAACGCTTCGCTGTCCTTTTCGCGCTGGTCGGCCTGGGTCTTCTCGAAATAATGCTCGAGCGCAGCGCTGCTCTGCCCGAGGCTCAGCATCTGCTGGGTCAGCCGGTCCGACGCCTCGCGAGCGCTTTCGACGGCTCGAGCGGCGATCGCCTCGACTCCGCGCAAGCGATCCTCGATTCCTTCGCGGATCGCCGCCTCGAGCGCTTCGCGGGTCGCCTTCGACAGCTTGCTCGCGCCTTCCGGAATGACTCCCTCGATCGCCTCCCTGGCGCGCTCGGCCGCGTGGGCAGCCGCCTCTTTCACTTGGACCAGCGCCGCGACCAGCGCCGGCCCGGTTTCGGCGGTCAGCCGCGAAGCTTCGCCCTGCGCCTCGGTCAGCGCCGCGGTCAAAGCGGCGAGCCGGGTCTCGGAGGTTCCGACGCCGTCGTCGATGGTCGCCAGAAGCGCCGCGAAGCGGTCCTGCTGCTCGGCGATCCCGGTGCCGCTGGCGGTAATCCGGTCGCTCGCTTCCAGGGCCGCGTCGCGCATCCAGCCGATTTCGGGCTTGGCGGTCTCGGTCGCCATCAGCACCCGCGCGGCACCGCTCTCGGCCTCGCCGATCGCGGGCGCCAGTCCCTCGCGGATCTCGGCGGTGAGCTGGTCTATCCCCTGGCGAAGCGCGGTCGTGCGCTCGGCCAGCGCCTCGATCGAATTGTCCTGCGTGCCTGTTTGCTGGGCGAGCCCGTCGAGCTCCGCCCGCGCCCGCGCCAGCGAGCCGAGGAAATGGTTGGCCCGCTCGTCGCCTTGCGAGGCCAGCTCGGCGAAGCGCTCGTCGATCAAGGTCAGTCCGCGATCGACCTCGGCGAACATTCGCTGCGACACCCGCTCCTGCTCGGCGACCCGCGCCGACAGCCCGTCGAGCGATGCTCCGGCCTGGCCGATCTTGGATCCGAGCACGTCCGCGGCTTCGATTCCGGCGCGACCGATCCCGGCCGACGCCTGCTCGACCAGCGCCGCCACGGCCGCGGCCTGGGTATCGATGCCGCCGCGAATCTCGTCGAGCGTCCGCGCTGTCCGGTCGAGCAGCGAGTCCAGTGCTCCCGAAAAGCTCGTCTCCGCTTCGCCGACCCTCGCGGCGGCCGCGGCGCCGGCGCTCTCGATTTGGGTGAGGTGCGTGACCAGCCGCTGCGCCGCGCTGCCGACCTGTTCGTCGGCTTCGCGGGTCCGCTCGCTGAGCGCGGCGACCTGCTGCCCGAGGTCGGCCGTCCGAGTTGTCGTCTCGCTGCCAATGCCGCGCAGCTGCTCCGCGATCGCCCGAGTCGTCGCCTCGGCGCGCGGCAAATCGTCGAGCAGCACCGCGATGTCGGTCCGCGCCTGCTCGGCGGCGCGGTCGACCGCCTCGCCGGTGCGGCTGAGGCGATCGGACGAGGAATCCAGCTCGCGGGTGACGGTGCCAAGCCGCCCGGTGGCCTCGTCGCCGAGCTGCATCAGGCGATTTGCCATGCTTCCGAGCGCAGCCTGGCTATCCTCGATCCGCTGCGACAGCACCGCCAGCAGCGCTTCGAGCGAATGAGCCTCGGTTCGCATCGCCACGACCGAGCGGGTGAAGCGCTCGGCTTCGCGCCGCCGGGTGCGGCCGAACATCAGCCAGGCGAGCCCGAGCAAGGCCAGCGGCCCGGCGGCGATCGCCAACCATTGCGCCAGCGCCGGGGACGACAGCGGCTGTCCGGCCATGACTCGACCCGCCGACCAGGCGGTGAAGATGACCCACAGGATTGCGAGGATCGTCAGTCCATAGCCGAGGACGGCGCGGCCGCCAGCCCCGTGGGCTTCCGGTTCCGACTGGGGATCGGTCCACTGGATCTGGTCGAAGCCGAGTTCGAGCGTATCGCCTTCGGCGGCGAAAGCGGGGGCCGTAGACTGATCCGCCTCGTGCGGCGGAAGTTCGGCGCGTTGGATGCGTGGGTTCATGGCAATGCAGTTTACCATCTTTGTCTCGGCGCGAAAGCGATTAGAGAGGACCAGCACCTGGCGCACCGTCGAGGCGGGCGAAAAGCAAGGGGAACGGGCGGCATGGCAGTCGGCGCCCTGATCGGGGCCTATCAGGAAAATGACAGCGGCGAGCTTCGCGCTCTGCTGCCGCTCGCCGGCCGGACCTTGATCGAATATCAAGCGCGCTGCGCGGCCGCCGCCGGAGCGGCACCGATCGTCGTCATGGTCGAGCGCGTCCCGCCGGCGCTCCACGAGGCTCTCGAGCGTCTTCGCGGCGACGGGTTGGCGGTGATCCCGGTCAGCGACGGCAACGAAGCCGCGAGCCGGTTCGAGGCCGGGTCGCTGATCCTGCTGCTCGGCGATGGAGTCGCCGCCCCGGCCGAACTGCTCGCGCAGCTTGCCGAGGAGCCCGAGCCGGCGGTCGCGACCGTTCCCGACGACGAGGCCCACCAAGCCTATGAGCGGATCGACGCCACCAGCCGCTGGGCGGGCGTGGCGCTGGTCGACGGCCGAACGCTGGGAGCAACCGCGGCGATGCTCGGCGACTGGGACCTGCAATCGACCCTGCTGAGACGGGCGATCCAGGACGGCGCTCTGCGAGTCCGAGTCGCGACCGCCGGCGAGCCGCTTCTGGCCGACAGCGCCGAGCAGCTCGGCGGCTTCGAGCGCGCCCTGATCGCGTCCTCGCGGGGAGCTCGCAGCGACTGGTCGAGCCGCTACGTGCTGCCGCTCGTCGAGGAGTTCGCGACCGAGCGGCTGCTCGACACGCAAGTCCGGCCGCAATGGCTGATCTGGACCGCGCTGGCGCTCAACCTGGCGGCGGCGCTGGCGTTCACCCGCGGCTGGCTATGGCCGGCGCTTGGGCTGCTCGTCCTGTCGACGCCGCTCGACCTGGTTGCACTCCGCCTGGCGACGCTTCGGCTGCGGCCGCTGCCGCCGCGGTCGCTGAGCCTCCGGCTGCTGTGGCCGACCGCCGGCCTGGCGCTCCTCGGGCTCGGCTGGCGGCTCGCGACTCACGGCGGCGGCTGGGGAGCACTGGTCACGGCCCTGGCGGCGCTGGCGTTCGCCGAGGCGGCGCGGATCGAGCGCGGCCATGACGAGGTTCCCGGCCAGCTGTGGCTGTTCTCGAGGCGCAACGCGGTTCTCGCCGCGGTTCCGTTCGCGATCGCGGGGGCGTGGTCGGCGTGCCTGGTAGCGCTGGCGCTCTACGCGGCGGGGTCGTTCTTCTATGTCCAGAATTGGCACCATCGAATCAGGCCCGATTGACCCAGCGTTAAATCAAGACTGATAACGCACTGGAAATGGTTCCCGAGGAATGGCCGATCGCTGCTCCCGCAGCCGACCCCATGGTCGCACCCGCGCGTCGCGCGGGGCGCGCCCGGCTGGACACCGTCCGCCAGGATTTCTTCCTCGATCCGCAGCAGCGGCTAAGCGAGCAGGAGCGGGCGCTGATGACCGCCATGCTCCACGCCATTGTCTCCGACATCGCCGACGAATTGCGGGTCGCGCTGCCGGCCAATTCGGCGGTCGCCGACGATGACGACAACAGCGAGCTGGTCGCCGAGCTGACGGCCGCCCGCCTGCTCGACCAGCCGCCATTGATCGAGCTTCTGCTGCGCCGCGCGGACGAGGAGCAGATCACGATTGCGGTCAAGGCGCGCAGCGGCCGCCGCGAGGGACGCCTGTTGCAGACCCTGGTCAGCGACGAGAACGCATCGATTTCCGCCGCCGCGATGGCGCTGATCCTTGCCCGCGGCCGCCGCCGCGACCGGTTCGGCCAGGCCCGAGTCGAGTTCGACGATTTGTCGGCCGAGACCGCGGCCGCTCTGACCCAGATCGTCAGCGCCGGACTTCGGCGGCGCTTGGTCGCGACCGTCGACCGCCAGGCCGCCGACCGGCAATTGGCGTCGGCCAGCGCGGCCCTGCTCAAGCGCCACGACGAGTCCAAGCGGCTCGAAGCGCTCGCCGGCGCCCTCATCCGGCTGCTCGACGAGCAAAAGCGGCTCGACGAGGATTTGATCGTCGCCGCCGCCGAGGACGGCGAAGTGGTGCTGGTCGCGCAAGCGCTGGCGCGGCGGGCGGCGATCGGCGGCGAGGAGGCGTTCGACCTGCTGCTCGGCGGCGAGGGCGTGACGTTGATGCTTCTGCTGCGGATGGCCGGCGCGTCGCGCGAACTGGCCGCGAGGCTGCTGGCCGGACCGGGCGACCTGCTCGAGATCGCCGATGCGGGCCGGGCGATCGCCCGGTTCGACTCAATCACCACCCAAGAGGTCGATTCCGCGCGCGAGTGGCTGCGGCTCGACCCTTTCTATCGCTCCGCGCTCGCGGCGCTGGGACAGGATCATGGCCAGCGCACCGTCTGAGCCGAGGCCGGTCCTCGGACGAGTCGATCGCGCCGGCCGGCTGGTCGCCGCCGATCCCGAGCTGGCGAGCCTGCAGATGGAGGCGGGCTCGACCGTCGGCGCGGCGCTCGCCTTGCCGCAGGTCGCCGCGGTTGCAAAACTGGCCCGGAAGCTCGGCATCCCGGTATCGCGGCCCGCGCTCGCGGCCAGCGCCGGCAACGACATCGACCTGTGGGTCCGGGCCGTTCCCGAGGGCGACGAGGTCGCCTTGACCCTGGAAGGCTGGACCGTCCGGCCGCCCCGCCAGGCGCGGCTTGCGGCGCTGCTCGGCGGGGACAACAGCCCCCAGCCCGTTGCCGAAGCCGGGGAATGGGCGGCGGACGCCGACCTCAAGCTGACTGCGCTGTCGGCCTCGCTGGCGGAAAGGGTCGGCGCCGATACGGCCGACCTCATCGGCCAGCCGCTGACTCGCATTTTCCGGCTCGACGAGAATGAGTCGGGCGAGATGCCGCTGATCGCCGCGCTCGCCGCCCGCCAGAGCTTTTCGGGCCAGCCGGCGATCGCCCGGAGCGGCGACCCGGGCGCGGCCCTGATGCTCAGCGGTGACGTCATCTTCGCCCCCGACGGGAGCTTTGCGGGCTTCTCGGGCCGAGCGGTTCCGAGCGGCGATGCGGCGCCCCAGCCGACGCAACCGTCGCTGGCGGCGATCGATCAGGCTCTGAACGAGGCGCTGCGCTCGCCGCTCGACCGGATCATCGATTGCGCCGAACGCATCGCCGACCGCTCCGACGGACCGCTGCGCAGCGACTATGCGGTCTATGCGACCGACATTTCGGCCGCCGCCCGCCACTTGCTGTCGGTGATCCACTCGATGAGCGAGGACCCGGGGCATGGGCACCGAACCATCGACCTTGCAGCGCTGGCCGCCGAGGCCGTCGTGCTGGTCGAGCCGTCGGCCGAACCGCGCGGGGTCCGTTTCGCGATCGAGGGCGACGAATCGCTGCCGGCCAACGGTGAGGAGCGGGCGGTGATCCAGATCCTCGTCAATCTGATCGGCAATGCAGTGCGCCATTCGCCGCCCGGCGGCACCGTCACCCTGCGTTTCGACCGCACCACGGACCTGGCCTCGGTGACCGTATCGGACGAGGGGCCGGGAATCGCTCCCGCCGACCAGCAGCGGATTTTCGAGCGCTTCGAGCGGGCCGGCCCGGACGACGGCGGGACCGGGCTCGGGCTCGCCATCTCGCGCCGGCTCGCTCGCTCGATGGGCGGCGACATCCATCTTGAAAGCGCCCCCGACCTTGGAGCGCGGTTCATGCTGATCCTGTCTTCAGCCTGATCGCCCGGCCTGCGCCGGATCCCACCACCGCAGCGACATGCACGACAGGCCGGCGTCGATCTTGCCGATTTCCGAGGTTTCGAGCGCCACCAGCTCGATTCCGAGCGGGCCGAGCCGCTCGGCCGTCCGGGGGAAACCGGAACCCACGATCAGCCGGTCGTTGACCCGCAGCGCATTGGCGGCGGCGTCCTCGCCCTCAGCGGTGACGATCTGCGCAAAGCCTTCGAATATTCCGGAGCGGGCGAGGGCGGAAGTGCACAATATGGTTTCGTCGTCGAGCAGCGAGCAGGCGGATTTGAGGTGGAGCACGCCCGGCGGCGTCTCCACGATCCGGGAATTGCGGCCGAGCTGAGCGAGGCAGGCGGCGAGGCCCTCGGCGCCGGCGCGGTCGGTGCGCGCGGACAGGCCGATGATGACGCTTTGCGCAGTCACCAGCACGTCGCCGCCGTCGGCGAAGCCGGGCGACGGCAGCTCGAGGACCCGATCGAACAGCTCGCCGAGGACAGGCGCGAGCTCGTCCGCTTCGGGGATCCGGCTCGGAGCTCCGGGCCGAAGCAGGATCGCGCCTTCCGGGAAAACCAGCGCCGGGTCCTCGACGAACACCGAATCCGGAAAATCCTCGATCGGCGGGAGCATGGCGACCTCGAGCCCAGCCGAGCCAAGCACCTCGACGTAGGCGTCGTGCTCGGCGCAAATGCCTTCGAAACTGGGATCGCCGCGATCGTCGGCGCGCAGGCCCTGGACGACCGACTGCGCCGGCC
>JBPCQE010000081.1:0-20577 GCA_050998435.1 Sphingomicrobium sp.
GCCATTATCGCTTGAGGGCCACGAGCCGCACCGCCGCACCGCCGCCGGGAGCGATCCTGAGCGCGAGGCGGTCACCACTGGTCACGGTTCGCTTTTCGATGACGATGTCGCGCGGGTTGGTGCGATAGTCGGCGCGGTCGCCATCGCGGTAGATTTCGGCGCGATAGCGGCGGCCGGGGGCGAGAAAGCCGAGAGCGACGTCGAACGAGCGCTCCCGCTCGTCGGCGATCGCTCCCAGATACCAGTCGGCGGAGTTGCGGTCCTTGCGGGCGATGACCGCGAGGTCGCCGACCTGGCCGGCGAGCATGCGCGTGTCTTCCCAGTCAACCGGCACGTCCTTGATGAACTGGAACGGCCTCAGGTTGGCCTCGTAATTCTCCGGCAGGTCGGCGGCCATCTGGATCGGCGAGTAGAGGACCACATACAATGCCAGCTGCCGGGCCAGGGTGGACGGGATCGCTGTGTTGCCGCGGCCGGTCAGGCTGAGGATTCCGGGCGTATAGTCCATCGGTCCCGACAGCATCCGGGTGAAGACAAGATTGACCTCATGGTCGGGCGGGTTCTTGGGCTCGCCCCAGGCGTTATATTCCATCCCGCGCTGCCCTTCGCGACTGACCCAATTGGGGTAGGTGCGCCGCAGCCCCGTGTCCTTGATCGGCTCGTGCGGGTTGACCGCGATCCGGCGTTTCGCCGCTTCGGTGACGACCTTCAGGTGATGCCGCGCCATCACCTGTCCCTCATGCCACTCGAAAATGATCCGGCCGTCGGGGCCGCGCGCCTGGATTCCGCCGGCGTCCGACACGTAACCGGTCTTCACCGCCGGAATGCCGAGCCGCTGGTAAAGGTCGAGCCCGGCTTCGAGCTGCTCCTCGTAATGGGCGATGTTGCTCGAGGTCTCGTGGTGGCCGATCAGGCTGACGCCCTTGCGGCGGCCGTAGGCGGCGACCCTGGCGATGTCGAAATCGGGATAGGGCTCGGTGAAGCTGAACTCGTCGCCGGTGGCGAACCAGTCGCCGTCCCAGCCCTTGTTCCAGCCCTCGATCAGCAGCCCCGGAAAGTCGTGCTTCGCCGCGAAGTCGATCATCTTCATCGCGTAGGCGGTCGTCGCCCCGTGCTTGGCTCCCGACGCCCAGCTTTGCGTGTCGAGATGCATGCCCCACCAGATGCCGACATATTTCATTGGCCGGACCCAGCGGACATCGCCGAGCCTGTTGGGCTCGTTCAAATTCAGGATCAGCGCGTTCGCCGCGTACAGGCTCGATGCGTCGGACGTGATCAGCAGCACCCGCCACGGTGTCTCGAACGGAGTCGAGCGCATCACCTTCGGTCCCGCCGCTGAGTAAGTCAGCACGGCTTCGAGCAGGCCGTTCTCGACCTGCCGGACGTTCATCCCCGAATAGTCGACCAGCGCCGCCTCGTGGATCGCGATGTGGGTGCCGCTCGCGGTGCGCATCGTCAGCGGCGTCTGGGCGGTCGCGATGCCGCTGATCGGCGTGCGGCTGTAGAGATATTCCTCGCGGTTGGATTCGAACGCTGGCGACCACCATGCCTCGCCCGGCTCGGCGATCCGGAACTGGGTCAGCTCTTCGGTGATGTTGGCCTGAGCGAGATTGGGCTGCGCGGGAAGCTCGTAGCGAAAGCCGATGCCGTCGTCGTAAAGCCGGAAGACGAGGTTCATCCGACGCTTGAGCTTGCTCTTCTCCTGGAGCTCGACGCGCAGCTCGCGGTAGCGGTTGCGCATGTACCGCCACTCGCCCCACGGCTGCTCCCAGCGCTCGTCGAAATCCCGGCTGCTCTGCGACACCAGCTCAAAATTGCGCAGGATTTGCGGAGCATCGGCGAGCAGGAAGCCGACATGGCTTTCGCCAATCACCGGCTGGCCCAGCCGGCTCACTGAATAGCCGACCCGTCCCTCGCCGTTGATGGTGATATCGAGGTTCAGCACTTTGCCCGGAGAAGCGGCGCTGGCGACCTTGTCCGCTGCCGCGGCGGGCACGGCAAGCACCAGCGCGAGCAACACCAGAAGAGTTCGAACCACCATCAGCCCATGTCCTCGATCACCGCGGAAAACGCGCCAAGCTCCTGCGACGACAGCTCGCCGGTCGCAATCAAATCGGCGCCCGAAGCCCGGAACGGAGCCGGCCGCTCCGACAGGTTGAAGCTGCACAGCAGCCGCTGGCCATCATGCGAGCGCTCGAAGCGAAGCAATTGCTCGCCCGCCTCGATGACCTTCATCGATCCCAGGCGCAGCGCCGGGGAGTCCGACCTGAGCTTCAGGCAGCACCGGGTGAAGGCCAGCATCGAGTCCGGATCCTCAATTTGCCGGTCGACCGCGAGAGGTCCGTGCTCCTCGCCGGCGGGCAGCCACGGATCGCCGGTCGAAAAGCCCAGATTCGGCGCATCGCTGCGCCACGGCATCGGCGTGCGGACGCCGTCGCGGTTGAGGGTCTGCGGCCAGTTGGCGATTGCTTCGGGGTCCTGCAGCTGCTCGAACGGCACATCGACCTGCGGCAGGCCGAGCTCTTCGCCCTGGAACAGGATGATCGACCCGCGCATCGCCCCCAGCAGCAGCATCTTGGTGCGCGCGAACCGCTCGGCCTGCTTGAGCGGGGACCAGCGCGACAAGGCCCGCGAGGCGTCGTGGTTCTCGAACGCCCAGGTCGGCCAGCCGACCCCGGGCCCGTCGGGCCAGTCCTGCGCGACCCGGGCGACGAGATCGGGGGTCAATTGCTCGGCGTAGAGGAAGTCGAAGCCGTAGGCGCTGTGAAGCCGCGAATCGCCCTCGGTGAAGACGTGCATTTCGCCGAGCGAGCCGTCACCCCCGACTTCGGCCAGGGTAAAACGGTCGCCATAGCCGTCGACCACTCCGCGCAGCCGCTCGAGGAAGCCGGCGATGTCCTGATGCGATTGGTTGTGCAAGTGCTGCTGGAAGTCGAACGGCCGCGTCCGCTTCCCGCCCGGCGCCGCCGGCGGGTTATCGCGCAGCAAAGGGTCGTGCATGGCGAAGTTGATCGCGTCGATCCGAAAGCCATCGGCGCCGCGGTCGAGCCAGAATCGGGCGACGTCCAAAAGCGCATCCTGGACGGCGGGGTTGTGGACGTTGAGGTCCGGCTGCTCGCGCAGGAAATTGTGCAAATAATATTGGCCGCGCCGAGCGTCCCACGTCCACGCGGCGCCGCCGAACACCGACTGCCAGTTGTTGGGCGGCGAGCCGTCGGGCTTGGCGTCGGCCCATACATACCAGTCGGAGCGCGGCCCATCGCGGCCCGAGCGGCTTTCCTGGAACCACGGGTGCTGGTCGGAGCTGTGCGAATAGACCTGGTCGATGATCAGCCTGAGGCCGAGCGAATGCACCCGTTCGACCAGCGCATCGAAATCGGCAAGCGTTCCGAACACCGGGTCGACATCGCAATAATCGGCGACGTCGTAACCGAAGTCGCGCATTGGCGAGGTGAAGAAAGGCGACAGCCAGATCGCGTCGACTCCGAGGCTCGCGACATGCTCGAGATGCGCCGTGACTCCCGGCAGGTCGCCGATTCCGTCGCCGGTGCTGTCGGCAAAGCTGCGCGGATAGATCTGATAGATGGCCGCGCCGCGCCACCAGGGCGCGAGCTTCGCGGACGTGCGTCCATTCAACTCAGCGAGCATTGCAGATCGCATAGCCGAGCGGTGCGAGCGTGATTCGGACGCTTCCCGGAGCCGATGCCCGCGCCGGACAGCGGCCGGCAAGCGCGGTGAAGCGGTCGGAATCGACGCCCACGGCGACGTTCTGGGCGACCGGCCTGGTCGAGGTGTTGATCGCCACCAGCACTTCGCGCCCGCCGAGGATACGCGAGAAAGCGAGCAATCCCGGCTCGTCGGCGGCCGAGCGCAGCACGGTCGCTCCGCGGCGGAGAGCGGGCTCGCGGATCCGGATCGCGGAAAGCTGGCGGATCAGCCGGAACAGCGGATGGCCGGGATCGAAATTGCTCTGCGCGGTAGTAGCGCGCCTGCCGAGCAACTCGTTGTCGTTGTAGACCGCGGTGCGCGACGCGAACATGTCCTCGCGCGCATCTTGGTCGCCGCCGTCGCCGACAAAGCCCTGCTCGTCGCCGTAGTAAATCGTCGGCACTCCGCGCGCGGTCAGCATCAGCACGTGGCCGAGCATCACCCGCTGCAGGACTTCCTGCTCGCTCGCCTGCGGAAAGGCCTTGCGGACGTAAAGAGCGAAGCGGCCCTGGTCGTGGTTGCCAAGGAAAGTCGGCAGCTGGACGGCCGCCGCCTCGCCACCTTCGTAGAGCGCGTCCTGGCTGAAGAACTCGCGCCAGATCTCGGTCGCCGACGTGCCGGCAATCGAGCGCAGCGCCCCCTGCTTGAAGGCGAAGTCGAGCACCGTCGGTAGCTTGTCGCGGCGCGTGTGTTGGGCAAGCTTGCCGGGCTGGAAATCGTCGTCGGCGACTTCGCCAAAGATATGGAAGTTGGGAATTCCGCGCGCCCGCGCCCGCGCCTGGATCGCCGGCACGAACGCCTGCCAGAACTCAGGGTTGACGTGCTTGGCGGTGTCGATGCGGAATCCGTCGACTTGGAAGCGGTCGATCCAGCTGCCGAAGACCTCGACCATGCCCGCGATCACCCGCGGGTTTTCGGTCATCAGATCGTCGAGACCGACGAAATCGCCCATCCGGCTCGATTCCCCGCGAAAGGTCGTGTCGCCGCGGTTGTGGTAATAGATCGGGTCGTTGAGCCAGGCCGGGACCTTGATCGCCTTTTCCGCCGGCGAGACCTTCACCGTGTAGGCGAAATTGGGATCGGTCAGCCGGGCGAAATTCCCCGGCGTACCGACTTCGTGGCCGGCGAAACCGCGGTTGATGCGCGCGCCGTTGATCCCGCCGCGAACCTGGTACGGGTAGTCGCCGACGCTCCGGTACGGGCAGCTCCCGGTGCCCTCGCACTCGGCGAAAAACAGCACGTCCGCGGTGTGGTTGGTGATGATGTCCATGTAGACCTTCATGCCGCGCGCGTGGGCCGCGTCGACAAAGGCCTTGAAGTCCGCGTTGGTGCCGAGGTGCGGATCGACCTGGGTGAAGTCGGTCACCCAATAGCCGTGATAGCCGGCGCTCTCGTTGCCCGGCGGGCCCTGGACCGGCTTGTTCTTGAAGATCGGCGACAGCCAGATCGCGGTCGTTCCGAGCTGCTGGATATAGTCGAGGCGGCGGGTCAGCCCCTTGAGGTCGCCGCCGTGGAAGAAGCCCTTGTGCGCCGGGTCGAAGCCGGTCTGCAGCCGGCCGCCCGAAAACCCGCCGAGATCGTTGCTCGCGTCGCCGTTCTCGAACCGGTCGGGCAGGAGAAAGTAGATCACCTCGTCCTGCGGCAGGCGCGCGCGGTAATCGGATTGCGCGGCCGCCGGAGCCGCGGCAAGCACTGCCGCGCCGAGCAGCCACAGGGACAATCTTCCGATCATGCCGGCACCTCCGTTGCGACGGCCTGCGCCGCTTCCTTCCCGCCGAGCCGTTCGAGATACGCCCGGTGATCAGGCATCTTGGCGACCTTTGCCGCGATCAGTTCGCGGATCGAAGCGAGATATTGGTCGACCTTGTCGTCGCCCGGTGCATCGGCGAGCGGATGATAGCTTCGCGGCAGGATGTTCTGGCCGACCATCACCTGCAGCCAGGCAAGCTCGGTGAACAGCTCCTCGTTGAAGCGGAAAATGCGGCCGTGCGAGCGGAAGGTCTCGATCTTCTCGGTCAGCGTGTCCGGGATGTCCATGTCGCGGCAGCGCTCCCAGAACGGCTCGCTCCGCCCGTTCGCCCAATAATGCAGGATCAGGAAGTCGCGGATCTTCTCATATTCGAAGGCCAGCTTGGCGTTGAACGCGGCGACATCAGCGGGGTCGATCCCATCGCGGGGCAACAGATCGACCAGATGCTTGATCCCGGATTGGACGAGGTGGATGCTGGTCGATTCCAGCGGCTCGAGGAAGCCGCTCGCGAGGCCCAACGCAACCACGTTGCCGCGCCAAAAGTCCTGTCTCCGGCCGGCGGTGAATTTCAGCGGACGCGGCTCGCCGAGCGGCTTGCCGTCGAGGTTGGCCATCAGCGTCTCCGCGGCGGCATCGTCGCCAATGAAATCGGAGCAATAGACGTAGCCGTTGCCGATCCGGTGCTGCAGCGGAATGCGCCACTGCCAGCCGGCCTCGCGGGCGATTGCACGCGTTACCGGAGTCAGCGGCTCGACGGATTCGCACGGCACCGCCAGCGCGCGGTTGCACGGCAGCCATTGCGACCAGTCGACGTACGCGCTGTCCATCATTTCGCCGATCAGCAGCGCTCGAAAGCCCGAGCAATCGATGAACAGGTCGCCTTCGATGCGCCGGCCGTCTTCCAGCTCGACATGGGTGACATGCCCGCTCTCGCCGTCTCGGCCGACGCTGGTGATCCGCCCCTCGTGCCGCTTCACGCCCCATTTTTCGGCGTGTTTGCGCAAGTGCGCGGCATAGAGGCTGGCGTCGAAATGATAGGCGTAGGTCGCCGCCCCGATCGGCGTTCGCGGCAGCGGGTCCTCGCGCATCATCACGTTGCGCGCCGCGGCCATCGCCGACAGGCTGTATTCGGCGAGGTTCGAGCGGTCGCCGCGGACTCGCGCCTGCAGCCAATAGTGATGGAACGGGATCAACCCGAGGTCCCGGCCGACGAGCCCGAACGCGTGGATATAACGCTCGTCCGGCGCCCCCCAGCCGACGAACTCGATGCCGAGCTTGAAGCTTCCCTTGGTAGCGCGGATGAACTCGGCCTCGTCGAGCCCGACGACGCCGTTGAACAACAGGATTTGCGGGATCGTCGCCTCGCCGACTCCGACGGTGCCGATCTGCTCGGATTCGACGAGGGCGATCGGCCATTGCTCGCCGACGATCCGGCCGAGCGCGGCGGCCGTCATCCAGCCGGCTGAGCCGCCTCCGACGATGACGATTTTCATCGGCCTGTTTCTTCGCTTGCGACGGCGGCCGGGTAGCCCCGAACCTCCGCCCGCCCATCAGAACTTATAGGTGATGCCGGCCTGATAGCGACGCCCATAAGTCTGATAATCGATCACCTCGATCGGTGCGCCCGGATTAGTCGTGGCGAACGGCTCGTCGGTCAGGTTCGATGCTTGCACGAAAACCGACAGCCCGCGGAACATGTTTGCAGCGCCGAGGTCGTAGCCGATCTGCGCGTCAACCAGGGTTTCTCCCTTCGCCATCCGGCGTGTGCGGTCGCCGCCGAAGCCGGAGAACTCGCCGAGGAAGCCCGAGCGATAGCGAGCGCTGACACGGGCCGAAAAGCCCCATTTCTCGAAGAACAAGGTGCCGTTGGCGACGTGCTTCGAATAGCCGGGAATGGCCTCAATCGGCCCGTCTGGAGAGGACCGGACGCGGCTCTTCGTATACCCGTATCCGCCCGTGATTCCGAACCCGTCGAGCGCGGAAACAAACTCGCCGAACGGAAGCGTCCCTGCGATTTCGAACCCGTAGACCTTGCCGCCCTTGATGTTGCTCGGCTGCGTGATGAAGCCCTCGAAGCTGTCCGGCGGAGGCACCCGGCTCAATGGCAGGCCGGTGAAATCGAATGGAACTCTAATCGGATTCAGCGGGATGTAGTTTTTGAGCTGCTTGTAGAACAGCTGCGCCGCCAAATAGCCGCGATTGCCGAAATATTTCTCAACCGTGAGATCGGCAGCATTGGCGCGGTACGGCCGTAGCTCGGGATTGCCGCCGCTGCCGAGGATCAGCCGCTCCTGTTCGTTGTAGCCATAGTCGAACGACACGCGCATGTCGTCGAGACGCGGGCGCTGCATCTGGCGGGCGAGGCCGAGGCGAACGACCAGGTCGGCGGTCGTCCGCAACGCCAGGTTGAGGCTCGGCAATATGTCCCAATATTTTGCGCCCTGGGTGCCACGGGTGAGCACTCCGCCCTGGACAATCGGACCCGTCGACTTCTGCTTCGTGTGGACCGCCTGGACCCCGATATTACCGGTCAGGCGCGACGCTCCGACATCATGGTCGATGTTGAACATCAGATAGCCGGCGAACAGGTTCTCGCCGACGCTGAACGCCTTCTTGTCGACCGTCGCGTCAGGGTTGTCCACGCGCGTGTAAATCCCATCCTGCAGGAGCGCGAACGGATCGTAGCTGATGACCGGGCCAAGGCCGAGATAGTCGAGGTCCGTCGCGTTCAGCAGATACTGGTCGGGGACCCGCATTTGCGACGCGCCATTGGCGAGCACGATGTAGGACTCGTCCGGCGTAAGCGACTTGTCGCGGTCGGTATAGGACAGGCCGGCGCGCACGCTCGACAGGAAGCCGCCAAGCTCGCGTTCGACGTCGGCGCGATACTGTTTGAGCTCGTCGTCGACGATGCGGTTGTTATAATAGCCGTCTTGGCCGCCGGGCACGCCGCCCCAGCCCATGGGCGAGGTCAGCTGGATCACGTTCGGATCGCTGTAATCCAGCGTTGGATCGAAGGTGCAGCCGCTGCTGCCGCACTGGAAGGCGAGGGTGTCGCGCGCGCCGACGCCCTGCCCGCGACCGGTGCCGGAATTGGATTCGAAGATCAGCTCCTCGCGGTCGGTGCGCGACAGGCTGATGTCGAACTCGGCCTTCCAGCCGTTGCCGGGGCGCCAGGCGAGGTTCGCGCCGCCGGAGAACAGGTCGGCCTCGCGGGCGATGTGGTGGTTGTTCACCACTGCCTCGATGTCGTGGAACGTCCCGCTGACCACCGTGCCGTCTTCGACTGTCGCGCCGGGGTTCAGGCCCGCGGCGGTCCACCCGAAGGCGTCGCCGAGCGGAAGCTCGATTCCGCGCTTGATGTAGTCGTCGTCGAACTTCGAATAGAAACCGTCGACGGTCAGTCGGAACGCGTCGGACAATTCCGCCTGGAACGTCGCGCTTGCCCCGTACCGCTTGAGCTGGGTCGAGGTGACGAATGATTTGTTGCCGTTAATCAGCCGGCCTTCGGGCTTGGTGCCCCAGCCCCAGGCGTTGTACTCCTCGATCTGATACGGCTCGTCGACGTAGCTGGCGGACAAAGCGATGCCCATCGTGTCGTCGGCGAACTTGTCGATGAAGGCGCCGTTGGCGCGCCAGCCATACTCCTTGGAGCCGGCGTTGAGCTTGCCGATCGCGGTGTTGCTGCCCTTGAGGCCGATTGCCATCACCCGCTGGCTGGTCTCGAGCGGCCGGGCGGTGCGGATATCGACCGTGCCGACCAAGCCCTGGCCGATGATGCTCGGAGTGAACGTCTTGTAGACGTCGACTCGGTTGACGACTTCGGACGGATATTGGTCGAACTCGACGGCGCGGTTGTCGCCGGTCGAGGTTTGCTCGCGGCCGTTGAGCAAGGTCGTCGAGAAATCGGGACCGAAGCCGCGGATAGAGATGAAGGCGGCGCGGCCGTTGAGGCGCTGCGAGGTCAAGCCGGGAAGGCGGGCGATCGACTCACCGATCGACGCGTCGGGCAGCTTGCCGATGTCCTCGGCCGACACCGACTCGACGACCTGCTCGCTGGTCTTCTTCTTGTTGATCGCGCTCATCAGGCTGGCGCGGAAGCCGGTGACGACGATATCCTGCGAATCACCCGACGCCGACGTCGTGCCTCCGGCCGAAACGTCCTCCTGCACCTCACCGGTGGGGGTTACCTCGGTTTTCTCTTCCTCGGTCTGCTGCGGCGGGTCCGCTGGCGGAGGCGTGCCCGTGTCCTGCGCCTGGGCCGCTCCGGCGCTCAGCAGCATCGCCAGGCCGATCGCCAGCGGGCTTACGGTCGCCGCAAACTGCGAACGCGTTGATAGTGGCTTCATGTTGTCGCTCCCCAAAGCCCGACCGCTCTACGGTACAAGCCCCCAATGCGTGGCCGATGCCCCGCTCTCCAAGGCAAAGGATATCAGTAGTTTGCCGCGCCGGAACCGCTTGCTTGGCTATACATACGTATTCACCGCGCTTAGGCACTGCCTTTAATGACCCAGAGGCGTCCCACGTCCTTCGACATCGCTGCGCTGGCCGGGGTGTCGCAGCCGACGGTTTCGCGCGCCCTGAGCGGCAATCCGTCGGTCAGCGAACCGACCCGGGCGCGGGTTCTCGCTGCTGCCGAGCAGCTCAATTACAAGGTCGACAAGAACGCCTCGGGATTGCGCCGCCAGCAATCGCGAACGCTGGCGCTGTTGTTCTTCGAAGAGCACTCGGCCGATGGCTCCCTGATCAACCCGTTCTATTTGTCGATGCTCGGGCCGATGGTGCGCAAATGCGCGGTGCTCGGCTACGATCTGCTGATCTCCTTCCAGCAACTCTCGTCGGACTGGCACGTCGATTACGAGGACAGCCGCAAGGCCGACGGAATCATCCTGCTCGGCTACGGCGATTACCTCCAATATCAACCGCTGCTGCAGCGCCTTGTCGAGCGTGGCACGCATTTCGTTTGCTGGGGCTCGGCCGGCGAAGTGCAGGTCGGAGCGACTGTCAGCTCCGACAATGAGCAAGGCGGGTTCGGCGCCACCCAGCACCTGCTCCAGGAGGGCCGCCGCAAGATCGCCTTCATCGGCACCGCCGAGCCCGCTTACCCCGAGTTCCTCGACCGCTGGCGCGGCTATGGCCGGGCGCTCCGAGCGTCCGGAATGGAGCCTGACGAGCGGCTGCGTGCCGATGCCGAGCCGAGCGAAGAGTCGGGGCGCGCCGCGGTCGCCGATCTGCTGCGCCGCGGTGTCGAGTTCGATGCCATCTTCGCCGCCAGCGACATCACCGCGATCGGCGCGATGCACGCACTCCAAAAACTCGGTCGGGCGATCCCGCACGAGGTGGCGGTGGTTGGCTTCGACGACATCCCGGCCGCGAGCCTGTCGAGCCCGCCGCTGAGCACCGTGACCCAGGACGCGCGGGGCGCCGGCGAAGCGCTGGTCGAGGCGCTGATCGAGGCGATCGAACTGGGGGCCGCAACGAGCCGAATCCTGCCCGTCCATCTAACGCTGCGGGAGTCGACCCGCACGAGCTAGGCGGGAGCGGACACCGGGCGGCGTTCTCCGCGCCGCGCATTGTAGCACCAGACACCGAACGCGGCGATGACCGCGTAGCAGGCGACCGGCACGAACAGCGCCGCGCGCAGGCTGGTCAAATCGGCGACGAGGCCGGTGATCGCGGGCACGATGGCGCCGCCGACGATAGCGACGCAGATGATCCCGCTGCCGTCCGCGGCGCGCCGGCCGAGATCCTCGCTGGCAAGGCTGAAGATGGTCGGGAACATGATCGAGTTCATGAAGCCGACGGCGATCAAGGCGACGCCTGAAATGGTGCCCAGGGTGAGCGCCGAGGTGGCGGTCAGCAGGCCGGCGCCGACGGCGACTCCGAGCAGCACGAGGCCCGGCGAAACCAGTCGAAGCACCCCCGAGCCGATAAATCGCCCGATCATCGCCCCGCCCCAATAGAAGGCGACCATCTGACCGGCGCGCTCGGCGGAGGTCGCCAGCGTATCGGCCTGAATCAGATAGTTGACGAGGATGCTGCCGATCGCGACCTCGGCCCCGACGTACAGGAAGATGCAGCTCGCTCCGAACGCGAAGCGGGTTTTCTTCAGAAGGTCGAAGGATTGGAAGAAATTGGTCGCCGGCGTCGGCGTTTCGACCATCCGGTTGCGGCCGAGGTAGACGAGCAACGCCAGCACCCCGAGAGCCGCGGCGAGGCCGAGATACGTCCGGACGATCGCCTGCGTTTCCTGAGTCAGGAATTCGTCGAGCGCGGGCCCGCTCAATGTCGCGGGATCGACCGCCGCCAGCGAGCCCAGGATCAGGGTCGCACCGACGATCGGGAAGATCGTCGTCCCGAGCGAGTTGAACGCCTGAGCGAAGGTCAGGCGGCTGTGCGTCGTCTTTTTCGGACCAAGCATCGAAATCAAGGGATTGGCGACCACCTGGACAATGGTGATGCCGCTCGCGAGCACGAACAAAGCCGCCAGAAAGGCGACGTAAAGCGACGACAGCGACGCGGGAATGAACAGCAGGCAGCCGAAGGCCATCGTCAACAGGCCGATGACGGCGGTGCGCATGTAGCCGTAGCGCTTGACCAGCCAGGCGCCCGGCATCGAGATCAACGCATAGGCCATGAAGAAGGCGAACTGGATCAGCATCGCCTCGAAATAATTGAGGGCGAACAGGTGCTTGAGCTTGGGAATCAGCACGTCGTTGAGGCTGGTGATCCCGCCGAAGATGAAGAACAGGCCGAACACGTACCAGCGCAGCTGGGCCGATTCGGCGGAGCCCGACGCGTCGGTCTCGATCGGGCTGACCGTCGCTTCATCATGGGTCGGTGCAAGCGCCACGCTGTTCCCCCTGCCGAGCTCGTTCGGAACGGCTAACGGCCGCCCCGCCGTTCGTCATTGCGTATTCGTATGCGCTGCACTGCACAAAGGGCATTCGGGCGTTGTCGGCAACCGTCAGTTCTGCCAACTTCGCCCGCATTGTAGCTGGGGAGAGACCGGTGGCGACCATTGCGACCAAGGACAAGCCGCGGCAGTCGTTGGCCGGCCTTTGGAACATCTCGTTCGGCTTCTTCGGGATCCAGATCGGCTTCGCGCTCCAGAACGCCAACATGTCGCGGATCTTCCAGTCACTGGGCTCGAGCCTCGACGATCTTCCCGCGCTGTGGATCGCGGCGCCGCTGACCGGACTGTTGGTGCAGCCGATCGTCGGGCATTTGTCCGACAAGACCTGGCTCGGCCGGCTCGGGCGGCGGCGGCCCTATTTCCTCGCCGGCGCGATCCTCGCGGCGCTGTCGCTGTTCCTGATGCCGCTCGCGCCGGTGCTGCTGATGGCGGCGATCCTGCTGTGGACTCTCGACGCCAGCCTCAACATCTCGATGGAGCCGTTCCGCGCGTTCGTCGGCGACATGCTGCGGAAGGACCAGCACACCGCCGGCTATGCGGTGCAGACCGCGTTCATCGGCGCCGGCGCGGTGGTCGGCTCGATTTTCCCGTGGCTGCTCGAATCGATGGGGGTCGCGAATGAAGTGCCCGGCGGCGGCATCCCCGACACCGTCCGCTACAGCTTCTGGTTCGGCGGCGCGGCGCTGTTCGCGGCGGTGCTGTGGACGATCATCTCGACCAAGGAATATTCGCCCGACGAGATGGCGGGTTTCACCGAAAGCGTCGACCATCCCGACAGCTCGCAGACGCTTCGGGCGCTCGCCGCGCGCGGGCTCGGCGGCAGCCTGGTGTGGATCGCCGCGGGAGCGCTCGTCGTGCTGTCCGTGGTCCAGCTTGGGCTCGAAAAGGAGGTCTATCTGCTCGGCGGGCTGCTGATCGCCTACGGCCTCGCCAGCATCATCGCCATCCTGCTGGCGCGATCGGGCAGCACGACCAATATGCTCAGCCACATCGTCGGCGATTTCTCGGGCATGCCGACGGTGATGAAACGTCTCGCGGTCGCGCAATTCTTCAGCTGGTCGGCGCTATTCATCATGTGGATCAACACGACGCCGGTGGTCGCCTTGAACTTCTACGGCTCGGGTGACCCGGCAAGCGCCGGATACCAGCAGGCGGGCAATTGGGTCGGCGTGCTGTTCGCAATCTACAACGGCGTCGCCGCGATCGCCGCTTTGACGTTGCTGCCGTGGCTTGCGGCCCGCGTCGGCAAGGCGCGCACCCACATGATCTGTCTGCTCGCGGGATCCGCCGCCTATGCGAGCTTCCTCGTCATCCGCGACCCGCAATGGCTGATCCTGTCTGAAATCGGCGTCGGCATCGCGTGGGCGTCGATCCTCGCTATGCCCTACGCGATCCTCGCCGGCAGCCTGCCGCAGCGCAAACTCGGCATCTACATGGGCCTGTTCAACATCTTCATCGTCATTCCGCAATTGCTGGTCGCGACGGTGATGGGATCAATCATGAAAGCGTTTTTCCCCGGCGAGCCGATCTGGACGATGCTCGCCGCAGCAATCGTCATGACGCTGGCCGCCATGGCGATGCTGTGGGTCGAAGACGAAAGCACACCCGCGACGACCCACCTGCCAAGTGGTGTTAACGCGCTCTAGCGACAGCTCGACGAGAACCAGCGGGGGCGCAATGCCGCGGCGAGGCTCAAGTGCGATCGGTGTAAGGCGAAGGCCGCAAGACTAATTGTTCTGCCGCCTCTATAAACTCCTTGCCGGCAGGCAAGGACGTTTCAACCCATTGCCCGGAGTCCAGTCGCACGAGCGGCGCGTTGCAAGTCACACACCGGCTTAGCCAAATGGCTCCCTCTCGGCGCGCATGAAGCTTACTTCGACGGTGGCCGAAAAAGTCACAGTAAATCTTCAACATTAAACCACCCGACCGGAACGCAACAAAGATGGCGACTTACCTCAATTCGTCGGTCGCAAGTGAGGTTCCGACACTCTTGGCTCGAGTGAGGTTTGTGCGGTACCAAGTCGGCGTGGCTGACGATCCTTCCGCCGGTTTAATGGTTGGCACGGCGATTTCGGCCAGGCGTTTAACGCCGACCATGAAGCGCTCCGAAACAAAAGGGCGATTGCTGGAGGACCGCGAACAGCTTCTAAAGACGCTTCGCGACCATGATGCGGGCAAGATCGATGATCTTGGCCAGCGCGACCGGGAGCATTTTATTGCGAGCGTCAGAAGGCGAATTGCGCACTTGAACGAAAAGATTGCGGGCTACGACGACACGACGTGAAGGGCGTGAAGTGCTTCGGGTGCGGTGCAAAGGGGGCTTGGCTTACGATCCTGCCGCCGCTCTAATGTCTGCTTTGGGTGGAAAGCGGACGTTCCCGTCAGCGGCAAAAATGCGACCCAGACAGTCGCGTGTGCGTTCATGCGGGATGGACCAGCTAAGCGACTTCACATCGTTCGTGTTCGATCACGAAGGCCGTAAGCGAACGGTGTTCCGCAAGGGCGAGGGGCCCGCCGTCGTCGTCATGCATGAAGTGCCTGGCGTCTCGACCGAGGTCCTGCGCTTCGCTCGAAAGGTCGTGGATGCCGGTTTTACCGTGTTCTTGCCCCACCTGTTCGGCGTGCTGGGGAAGCCCACTAACGAGCTGACCCGGGTTCGCGAGCTTGCGAAGCTCTGCATCAGCCGAGAGTGGCACGTTCTTGCGGAGAACCGGTCTAGTCCGATCGCCGACTGGCTGCGCGCCCTTGCCCGTCGAGCGTTCCAGGAGATCGGCGGCAGGGGCGTGGGTGCGGTGGGGATGTGCGTCAGCGGCAATTTTGCGCTGACGATGACTCTCGATGACGCAGTAATCGCGCCGGTTCTGGCGCATCCGTCGTTTCCGCTGCCTGTCACGCGCCGGAAGGCGGCCGCACTCCATGTGACGCCGGAGACGCTGGACAATGCACGCCGAAGGATTCGCGACGAAGGAATGAGGGTGCTGGGCGTTCGCTTCACCGGTGACGTGCTGTTCTGCCCAGCGGCACGCTTCGACTCTTTACGGCGGGAACTCGGCGAAGGCTCGAAGGAATCGAAGTGCCTGGCCGCTCTGCCAAGCCGCACCCCGAGCCACCGCACAGCGTGCTCACCGTCGGCCTCGTCGACCGGGAGGGAGAGCCGACTCGCGATGCCGTTGATCGGGTCGTCAGTTTCCTGAGGGAACGCCTCACCGTCTAAACTCCTCGGTGGGCGCTCCGATTGAATCTCGGCAATGGGTGGAAAGCGGACGTTAGACCGTGCGGGGCCGGAGAGTGTCGAGAAGGGCTTGTGCCTCCTCTCGTTCGCCCTCGCTGATGTATGGCGAGCGGACGGCCGCGGCGAGGCACCGGAGGGCGGACTGCGCGTCCTGCCTTACGCCAGTTCCAGTTAGGTAGCACTTTGCCATCTCGAACTGAGCGCTTCCGTCGTCCATGTCCGCAACGCGCTTCCACCATCGAAACATGGCCCTCGAATTTCCCCGCTCGCGGTAGAGAATGGCGATGTTCATGCCAGCAGTAGTGCTGCCCCGACGCCAAGCGCGCAGGTAGAGGCGCATCGCCAATCTCTTGTCAGTCTTAACCCCGCTGCCAACATCGAACATGTAGGCCAGCCGACACAGGCTCTCGGCGTCCCCGAGGGCGCACTGCGCTCGAACGACTGACGGGCTAAGGCGAAGTTGCCCGCCTCCTGAGCCGCGTTACCGACGCGGAAAAGGGCTTCCGTCTCCACCACGGCGTTGGATTGGCACGAACAGCCGCACTCGCCAATGTCCGCTTTGGGTGGAAAGCGGACATTAAGCCAGCGGGCCTTGAAGCTCTCCACCGTTAAGAGCACAGTCCGACCCTTGGTGTCGGGGGAGCGGATGGCGCGAATATTCTTGAGCTATGCGCGTGAAGACGTCGAAACGGCGCGAAAGCTTGCAGCAGTTCTAACCGACGCTGGACAAGCCGTGTGGTGGGACCGCCACGTGCACGGCGGTGCGAACTTCGGCAACGAAATTGATCGCGAGCTGAAGAACGCACAGATCGTAATGGTGCTGTGGAGTCCGGCGTCGATCGCCTCCGCTTGGGTCCAAGACGAGGCGGCTGAGGGGCGAGATTCAGGCAGGCTCGTTCCCGTGATCCTGGATTCAGTCAAGCCGCCACTGGGTTTTCGGCAGCTCCAGTGCATCGATCTCTCGCCGTGGAGCAAGCAAGGCAAGATGCAGCCGGTCGACGATATGCTGGCAGCGATCTCCAAGGTTGCAGGAGATGACACGCATGCCAGCCAACAACCCAGCACAAACACTCCGGAGCCGATTTCGATCTGCGTGCTGCCATTCCTGAACAGGAGTGACGATGCGGAACAGGAATATTTCAGTGACGGCATTACTGAGGACATCATCACCGATCTGTCGAAGGTTTCCGCGCTTTCCGTTGTTGCTCGCAACACCGCGTTCGCGTTCAAGGGCAAGGAGTTCGACGTCAAAGAAGTCGCGCGGACGACTGACGTGAGCCACGTCCTTGAAGGCAGCGTGAGAAAGTCGGCAGGCCGCCTCAGGATCAGCGCACAGCTGGTCGCAGGGGACACCGGCCGCCAATTGTGGGCTGAACGCTACGACCGAGACTTGACCGACATTTTTGAGATCCAGGACGAAATATCGCACGCGATCGTAGACGCCCTGCAATTGAGGCTGCTGCCCGAAGAGAAGAAGGCGATTGAAGCCCGCGGCACCTCGAACGCCGAGGCTTACAGGATCTATCTGATGGCCCGCCAGCAGTGGGTCGGCGGCACATTCGGCGATCTCAAGCGCGATGAAGCGATTGCCAGGATCTGCCAGCAGGCAGTTCAGCTCGATCCCAATTACATTGAGGCATGGGCGCTGATGGCCATCGCCCAGGCTGAACTGCGCTTCTGGCACGGGAAGGACGCAAACGCTTTGCCGGCTGCCGAGCGTGCGTTGTCGATCAAACCCGATGTTCCCGAAGCGCTGTGCGTCAAAGCCCGATACCTCGAGGAGGGCGGGCAGCAGGACGAAGCGAACGCACTCATTGAGGCGGCGCTTCGTGGAAATCCGGAATCCTGGGAGGTAAATCGCGAAGCTGCGAGAATGCTCTTCAGGCAAGGCCGTGTGGAGGAATCCATTCCCTATTTCGAGAAGGCGGCGTCGCTGGTTACCACGGACTATTACAACCCAGCCATGCTGATGACCTGCTACATGGCGATAGGTGACTCCGAAGCGGCGAAACGTGCGGCGAAACTCGCGTTCGAGCGGTCGGAGCGTGCGCTTGCGCACGACCCAACGAACGGCTCGGCGATCGCCAATGGCGCATTCGCGCTTGGGTTGATGGGCGAAGAAGAGCGCGCTCGCGAATGGATCGAACGTGGTCTGCTTCTCGACCCCGAGAACTTGGCGATGCGCTACAACATGGCTTGCACGCTCACCTTGGCCTTAAAGGACGATGACGGTGCCCTCGATGTCCTCCGGCCGTATTTTGAAATTGTGAATACAGCGTCACAGATCAAGCACACAGAAGCGGACCCAGATTTGCTTTCGCTGCGGAGCAACCCTCGTTTCCAGGAAATGATCACCGCGACCAAGAAGCGGCTGGGGATTCAACCGACAGTCTGATTGAATGTGCGCTTTGGTCGAAAGCAGAACCTACGCGGCTATCCGTCCGCCCGACGTTAGCTCGTGCGGCAGCGGCCAGTCACGGGGCGAGTTCGTCGCCCGTCGCTGATCATTCCGCCGGTTTGTAGAGCTGCTTGAAGATGTGAGGTTTGTACGGATAGTTCTCGCCGGCAATGCCCGTGATAATCCAGTCACCCGCCTCGACCCTGAGGCGACCTTCAGTGGTATCGATATAGCCAGTTGTGTCGCGCGCGGGTGGAGTGACGACGGCCGGATGATCGCCATGCTTGAACCATTGCACGGCCTCCACGACCAGAGATTTTTTCAGATATCGAGCCATCCTGGCATCGTGGCGTGTTCATCGAATGTCTGCAATGGGTCGAAAGCGGACCTAAGCTGCCGCGCGCGTCTCTGTCCCGACAATGCTGAGCTCCAACACCTTCACGCCAGAGTCGTCCGTGACGGTCACAGTCCATTCGCGGCTCTCCCAAACTTCGTCTGCCGCCGCGCACATGATGCTACCGGCTACTTTGCCAGCCTCGCACTTGACCGCCGCCAGGTCGGCCAGTCTCACGCCCTTCACGTCGCATTGCTCTTCGGTTTTGAAATGGTACCGTTCCATAGCTGCTCCTCGCCGGAAAGAGCGTTTCCTGTCGCATAGCTGCGATTGGAATGACCTGTCTTGATAATGACCGCAATCAGCCGAAAGCGGACATTGGCTTGCACTCCTGACATTGGTCCGAGTAGCTGCCACCAGCGAGGTGTCCCCGACGCGACTGCGGTCAGGTCCGCCAGCACGGTACTCAGATCACCGCTGCGCCCTCGCGCTCAGATACGCGTGCAAGGCCGCGATCTCCTCATCGGTCAGGTGCTTGAAGTCATTGCGCGCGACCGATGACATCATGCCAAGGTCCCGACCATCTGGTGGTCTACCCGTCCGCAGCAGCCGGATGAAAGCGGGGAGATCGTAGGCGCCGGCGATGTCGAGATCGGGCGAGGCCGGCGTGCCCTCACCGAACTTGGTGTTGAAATCGGCGTGTGGCCGTTCCCCGCCCCGCAGATCGGGAGAGTGGCACTCCGCGCAGGTGGTCGCAGCGATGTGCCGGCCTTTGGAGTGTTGCGGCCCGAGGTCTGGCGGTTGCCTCCGCTGGTAAACTGGCACGAGGTCTGGCTGCCTGGGCAGATCGCCGTTGAGTACCATCCACCGTCCGAGCAAAGTCAGTCTGAATGGCGTGCTGGGTGGTGCCTCGGCCGGGAGGGTGCGCATCCAGGCGATCAAGGCAGACACTTCCTCATCCGTGAGGCGCGAGAAAAGTCCTGACGGCATGACCAGCAACGGACGTCCATCCAATGAAATGCCCTGCCGTATCGCAGCGGCGATCTGCTGATCCGTACGGTTCTGGATGAGCCGCGGGAGGTTGGGGGCGATCATATCTCCAATCGATGGCGCATCGAACACCTCGTTCCCGCGCAGTCCGGCACCATGGCAAGAGAGGCAGCCAAGCAATCGCGCCTGGCGGGGGGCGTCCGCGAGAGCCGCGGCGCTTGGCCGCACCAGTTGCTCCGGCTTGGCCTGATAGCGTTGCGAAAAAAGCCGTTCGCTTCTGAAGTAGATCGCTGCAGAGGCGACGAGAAGGCCAGCAGCGATCGCGCTGAGGGCTATGCCGAGCCATTTTGCAGCACGCCTCATGATCCCTCCTGCGACCCCGCATTAGTTCTCACGGAAGGATAACGTCCGCAATGGGTGGAAAGCAGGCATAAGTGTAGATCGTAACCAGCCCGCTCCGTTCCTGTCTGGTCTTCCCTGAAAGACAAACGTTCGCCCTCAGTCCGATTACGCGTTAAGGCGTTGACGCACACACCCGTGAGAGCCGCATTGATGACCCACGAAGGGAGAAAGAGCGATGGCTAAGAACAAGCAGAATGCGTTCATGAGGCCGGTTAGGCCCTCCAAAGAACTTGCGGCAATTACGGGCTCTGAGCCGCTCCCGAGGACCGAAGTCGTGAGAAAAATGTGGAGCTACATCAAGAAAAACAAGCTTCAGAATCCTAAGAACAAACGGGAGATCCTCGCAGATGAGAAGCTACGCCCGATTTTTGGGAAGGATCGCGCGTCGATGTTTGAGATGAACAAACACCTGTCGCGACATCTGAGCTAGCAGTCGCTAGAACGACCTCGCTATTCCAGAATGCTCACGTAGATCGGCTGGCCGCATGTCGCGGCCCGGCTTCGACCTTAGTGTCTGCAATGGGTGGAAACCGGACACGGTCCAACGGCGGATCAATTCGCCGGTACTGGAATGGGCAGAATGCTCGCCACCTGCCAACGCTTCTGTTGGCGATGCCACAGCTGCGTAAGAATGAAGCGCGTTTCGGTGGGGACACTTCCGGGTGGGCCAATTCTAAAGGTGACGGGCGCGACTAGCTGGACCGTGTTCCTGTCAATCAGAAACGTTTCCGCTGGCGAGGTGATCTGAAGGTGCCATGTGCCTCGAAAAAGCTCGCCAAATCGGTTGAGGGCCGCAGCGCGCCCTTTAACGATGGTGCCACGAGTGACCCAAATGAACTCAGGGCCG
>JBPCQE010000083.1:0-5254 GCA_050998435.1 Sphingomicrobium sp.
CGAAGCATCCCCATTGCGTCGGACGCGTCGCGGGCATGGAAGGTCGCGAACCCCGTCTCCTGGAGGATATCGGAGGCGACCATGCCGACAAACGGCTGGTCCTCGACGATCAGCGCGGATCGATTCCCGGAAGGCATAAGTGTCTGACCCCTAACGGACGGTGAGTGGCGGACCTACTTCGTCGCCTTCCTTTTTGCGCTGGACTTGGACTTGGCCTTGGGCTTGGCCTTGGGCGCGCCCTTGCCGCCGGCCTCGGCGCCCAGCGCATCGATGCTTTTCCGAGCGACATCGAGCGCGAGTTGCCAGAACGCATTGCCTTGCTTGGCGCCGGCCTTGCCCGCCGCTGCCAGCTCGTCCGCCGCGCCCGCCGCCAGGGCGCGCGCCTTGGTCGGATTCTTGAGCGCGGCGGCCGCGGCGACCAGAGTCGCGGCGACGACTTCGGCGACGATCGGGTTTGACGCCAAGTCCGATGCCTTCTTACCCGCGCGCTGCGCCGCCTTGGCGACCTTGGCGACCTTCGATGCGCGGGACGCCGAAGCCGTCTTGGCCGGCCTGGTGGCGGCCTTGGCCCGCGGCTTGTTCGATTTGGTCCGGCTCGCCGGCTTCTTTTTTTGCTTGTCCTTGGCCATAGGGTCTCCCGGCGGTTAAGGCGCTTCACCGGAAGCGCCGTGCGACTCGACTGTCATACGAGCGTCACACATTTGTGTTTCATCCGCGAGACAACACCAGCCACGTGGCCGGCGCATGCCAGTTCTGCGGCCGATAAGCTAGAGAGCCATGCCAGGCCAGACCGCCGCGAACGTCCAGCGCCAGGAACGCGCCCAGCCCGCCGAGCCCGAGCCCCGCTACTTCAATCGAGAGCTCAGCTGGCTGGCGTTCAACCGGCGGGTTCTCGAGGAAGCCTGCAACGTCGCCCACCCGCTGCTCGAGCGGCTTCGCTTCCTGTCGATATCGGCCAGCAACCTCGACGAATTCTTCATGGTCCGGGTGGCCGGCCTCAAGGCGCATCAGTCGCTGGGGGTCGAGGAACGCTCGGCCGATGGGCTGACTCCCGGGCAGCAACTGTCGGCGATCACGGTCGAGGTCGACAAGCTGGTGACCAACCAGCACGAAGTCTGGGAGCATGTGCGGGGCGCGCTTGCTGGAGCGGGCCTGCTGGTCGTCGGCGAAGAGCCGCTCGACGAGGCCAGCGAGGCTTGGCTCGACCAGCATTTCCGCGAGCAAATCTTTCCGGTCCTGACCCCCCAGGCGATCGATCCCGCCCATCCTTTTCCATTCATTCCCAACCGCGGCTTCTCGCTGATCTTCGAGATACGCCGAGGCCGCGCACCACCGGTCCGCGAGCTGCTCATGCTGCCGGTGGCGCTGCCGCGGTTCATGCGCATTCCGGGCGAGCAAGCACGCTTCATCGCGCTCGAGACGCTGATTCGCCGCAAGACCGATTATCTTTTCCCGCGCTATGAAGTGCTGAGCGGCGGCGCTTTTCGAATCCTTCGAGACAGCGACATCGAGCTCGAGGAGGAGGCCGAGGATCTCGTCCGTTATTTCCGTACCGCGATCAAGCGGCGCCGGCGCGGCCGGGTAGTCCGCCTTGAGCTCGAGCCCGACATGGCCGACGGTTTGATCCGAGTGGTCAAGGAGGGCGTCGACGCCGGCAACGCCATCGTTTCGGAAAACCGCGGCTTTCTCGGCATGGCCGACCTTGAGGGGCTGGTCGACGAGGACCGGGCCGACCTCAAGTTCCCGCCTTTCGATCCGCGTTTCCCGGAGCGCATCCAGGAACATGGCGGCGACTGCTTCGCGGCCATCAAGAGCAAGGACATCCTCGTCCATCATCCCTACGAAAGCTTCGAGGTGGTGGTCGAATTCCTGCAGCAGGCCGCAGCCGACCCGGACGTCGTCGCGATCAAGCAGACTCTCTACCGGGCGGGCAAGCAATCGGCGATCATCCGCGCGCTGATCGATGCCGCCGACGCCGGCAAGTCGGTCACCGCGGTGGTCGAGATCAAGGCCCGCTTCGACGAGGAGCAGAACCTGCTGTGGGCGAGCGCCCTCGAGCGCGCCGGGGTCCAGGTGGTCTACGGATTCATCGACTGGAAGACCCACGCCAAGGTCTCGGTGGTGATTCGCCGGGAGGCCAAGGGGTACCGGACCTACTGCCACTATGGGACTGGCAACTATCATCCGGTCGCCGCGAAAACCTATACCGACCTCAGCTACTTCACCGCGGACGCGAGGATCGGTCGCGATGCCGCCAAGCTGTTCAATTACATTACCGGCTACCTCGAACCGAAAAATCTGCGGCAGCTGGTCATCTCCCCTCAGCAGATGCGCGGCGAGCTGCTGCGCCTGATCGACGCCGAAATGCAGTCGGCCGCGAAGGGCGGACCCGCGGGGATCTGGGCGAAGATGAACTCGCTTGTCGATCCGGCGATCATCGACAAGCTCTATGAAGCGAGCGGCACCGGAGTGCCGATCGACCTGGTCGTTCGGGGCATTTGCTGCCTTCGGCCCGGGGTTCCCGGAATGTCGGAGAACATCCACGTCAAATCGATCGTCGGGCGCTTTCTCGAACATGCCCGGCTGTGGTGCTTCGCCAATGGAAAGGAGCTGCCCAACGCCGACGCTCGCGTGTACATCAGCTCGGCCGACTGGATGCCGCGCAACTTCGACAGGCGAATTGAATATATGCTGCCGATCGATAATCCGACCGTCCATGCCCAATTGCTGGACCAGGTGATGGTCGCCAATTTGATCGACAATGAGCAGAGCTGGCGGCTGAAGCCGGACGGTACCTACCAGCGCCTTCGTCCCAAGCCCGAGGAAGCCTTCAATCTCCACCAATATTTCATGACCAACACGTCGCTTTCCGGCCGCGGCCAGGCGTTGCGGAAGGGCAGAAGAGTTCCCAAGCTCCGATTCCACCGCGGCCGCTAGGCATCGGGAGTGAAGTCCCGGGAGCCCCTGGCGATCATCGACATCGGCTCGAACTCGGTTCGGCTGGTGGTCTATTCCGGGGCCCTCCGGGTGCCGTCGCCGATTTTCAACGAAAAGGTCCTCGCCGGGCTCGGCGCCGGACTCGAGGAGACCGGCAAGCTGTCCGACAGCAGCCAGGCCCGAGCGCTAGCCGCGCTTCGCCGCTATCGGCTGCTGCTTCGCCACATGAAGGTCCAGCGGACCCGAGTCGTCGCTACCGCGGCGGTCCGCGACGCGTCCAACGGCGCCGAATTCGTCCGGCAGGTCGAAAAAATCGGCTTCGATTGCGAGGTCCTCGGAGCCGAGGACGAAGCCCGGTTGTCCGGCGAGGGCGTGCTGTCCGCGGTGCCGGGAGCCGACGGCCTGGTCGGCGACCTCGGCGGCGGCAGCCTCGAGCTGGCCGAGGTCCGCCGCGGCGCGGTGACGGCGGCGGTTTCGCTGCCGCTCGGGGTGCTTCGGGTGCAGGACAATTCCGGCGGCGAGAAGCACGCCCTGGAAACCCTTCGGTCGGCTCTGGCGAAGAGCGGGCTGGCCACGGCTTCGGCCGGCCGCCCGTTCTACATGGTCGGCGGGTCGTGGCGGGCGCTGGCGCGGATCGACATGATCGCCACCGACTTTCCGCTTCCGGTCAAACATCAGTATGCGATGGCTCCCGCGCGCGCCGCCGAGCTCCGGCGGATTGTCGACTCGCTCGATTCCAGGGCGCGCAAGGCGATCGCTCCGGCGCGCCTCGTCACTTCGCCGGTTGCCGCCATGCTGCTCGCCCACCTCGCCGCCGAACTGCGGCCGAGTGAGCTCGTCCTGTCGAGCTTCGGAATTCGCGAGGGGCTGCTGTTCTCGACCCTTCCCAAGGCTGTCCGAGCGCAGGACCCGCTGATCGAAGGGGCTCGCGACGCCGGCGGCGGCGATCGCCGGTTCGGCGAGCATGGCGAGATCCTCGACGGCTGGATCGGGACCTTGTTCAACGATCCGCCGGCCGGCCGGCGCCTCCGCCTGGCGTCGTGCCTGCTGGCCGATGTCGCGTGGCAGGCCAACCCCGACTTTCGTGCCGACCGCGGAGTCGAGATGGCGCTTCACGGCAATTGGGTGGGGGTCGATGCGGCCGGGCGGGTGATCATGGCGCAGGCCCTGTCGGCGAGTTTCGGCCGCGACAAGCTGCCGAGCGAATCCCTGACCCGATTATGCACTTCGGCCGAACTCGCGCGGGCTCGCCACTGGGGAATGGCGATGCGCCTCGGCCAGCGCCTGTGTGGAGGGGTCGGGGCGGCGCTGGCCGGAACCAGCCTCGGCGTCGACGAAGGCGCGGTGCAATTAAAGGTCCGCAAGAGCCACGGCGCGCTGGTCGGCGAGCCGGTCCGGCGGCGGCTGTCGCGGCTTGCCGATGCGATGGGCCGGACGGCGGCCGTCGTCGCTACCTAGCGCCTCCGGGCCAGCGCGAGTCGCGCGCGCGAGGAGTCCCGATTCGCGACTAAGTCAAGAAATATTGAAACCGCTGCGCGGGACGAGCGTTGAAGCATCAAACGCTTTTAAGAAAAGAGAATTATCGTGTTCCTGCGGACCCTGTCCCGCGGCGCTGTCGCTGCGCTGCTGTTTTCTGCCGCGCCCATCGTGGCCCCGACCGTCGCCTCGGCGGCGACCCCGGCGGCATCGATGGCCGTTCCGGCCGACTTCGGCTCACCGGTCTATCCGAAGCGCGGCCGCTATTTGTTGGTCGACGCCGCCTCGGCGCGCCTGTTCATGGTCGAGGACGGCCAGGTGGTCGATTCGATGAAGGTGATTGTCGGCAAGCCCGAGGCGCAGACCCCGACCATCGCCAGCAAGATCTATTACGCGACCCTCAACCCCTATTGGAACGTGCCCGCCGACCTCGCCCGGTCGATCATTGCCCCCAACGTCCTCAAGCATGGCGTCGGTTATCTCCGCGAGCGCGGTTACCAGGTGCTTGCGAGCTTCGACGAGAACGCTCCCGAAATCTCGCCCGACGACGTCGACTGGAAGGCGGTCGCCGCCGGCCGCGCCACGGTCAAGGTTCGCCAGCTGCCGGGCCCCGGCAACTCGATGGGACAGGTCAAGTTCGGCTTCCCCAACAGCCACAGCATCTTCCTCCACGACACGCCCAAGAAGGAGCTGTTCGCGAGCGACGAGCGCGCCATCAGCAACGGCTGCGTGCGGCTCGAGGATGCGCCGAAGCTCGCCCGCTGGCTCCTGGGCCGCGACCCCGTCGTCGCCTCGCCCGAGCCCGAGCAGCACGTCGCTCTGCCCCGCGCGATGCCGATCT
>JBPCQE010000096.1:0-2555 GCA_050998435.1 Sphingomicrobium sp.
GTCTTCAGGCGCTTGTGCAGCCGCGCAAACTCGTAGCGCATCCGGACCCGCAGCGCGGCGTCGAGGTTGGACAAAGGCTCGTCGAACAGGAACACCGAGGGTTGGCGCACGATCGCGCGACCAATCGCAACCCGCTGCCGCTGACCCCCCGACAGAGTCTTCGGTCGGCGGTCGAGCAGATGGCTGATACCGAGCAGGCCGGCGGCGTCCTTGACCGCCGAGTCGATCTCGGCCCGGCTTTTGCCGGCCAGCTTCAGGCCGAACGCCATGTTGTCGTAAAGCGTCATGTGCGGGTAAAGCGCGTAGGATTGAAAGACCATTGCGATGCCGCGCTTGGCGGGCGCAAGATCGTTGACCCGTCTGTCGCCGATCAGCACGTCGCCGCTGTCGACCTCGTCGAGACCGGCAATGGCGCGCAGCAGCGTGGATTTGCCGCAGCCAGACGGCCCGACGAGCACCAGAAACTCGCCGTCTTCCACCGCCAGGTCGACATCGCCGAGCACTGGCGTTGCTCCGAAGCTCTTGCTGACTGAGCGCAACTCAACTGTAGCCATCCAGCACCTCCCGATGCCGCCCCTGACTGACACAGGTGCTTCATGGAGGACAAGACTGCAATGGGGGGCGCCAGGTAACTCGGGCGGCGGAACGCGATCGCCACGCCGCGGATTGACCGCCCGTGGCCGCGAAAAAAACCCCGCTTGCGCCGATGGAGGCGCTGCTCGCCGCCCAGCTGCCCGACGGCGCCGGCTGGCAGTATGAGCCCAAATGGGACGGCTTTCGCTGTCTCGCCGGTCGCGAGGGCGGCGGCGTCGAGCTGACGTCCAAGTCGGGCAAGCCGCTCGGACGTTACTTCCCCGAAATCGTCGCGATGCTCGAGACTCTGAAGGAAAAACATTTCCTGCTCGACGGCGAGCTGATCCTGTCATTGGGCGACGCGCTGTCGTTCGAGGCGCTGCAGATGCGTCTGCACCCGGCCGAAAGCCGGATCCGACGCCTCGCCGAGGAAACTCCGGCCGAGTTCGTGCTGTTCGACCTGCTGTCGCTCGGCGGCAAATCGATCGCGGAGCAACCCCTGGCGGAGCGCCGCGTAGCGCTCGAGACATTCCACGTCAGGCAGCGTGTGCCGGGCCTGCTGTTGTCGCCCGCGACCTGTGACCATGCAACCGCGCTCGGCTGGCTGGAACGCAGCGGCGGCGCCCTCGACGGAGTGATCGCCAAGCGGCTCGACCTCGACTACCGGCCCGGCGAGCGCGCGATGGTCAAGGTCAAGCAGCAGCGCACCGCCGATTGCGTGGTTGGCGGCTTCCGTTACGCGGAGAAGAAGCAGGAAGTCGGCTCGCTGTTGCTCGGGCTTTTCGACGACTCCGGGCTGCTCCACCACGTCGGCTTCACGTCCGCGCTCAAGGCCGTGGACCGGCCGGAGCTCACCGACAAGCTCGAAGCGCTGATCGGTCCGCCGGGTTTCACCGGCAACGCTCCGGGCGGGCCGAGCCGCTGGGCGACCGAGCGCTCGATGGCCTGGGAGCCGCTCAAGCCCGACCTGGTCGTCGAGGTGCGCTACGATCAGGTGACCGGCCGCCGCTTCCGCCACGGCACCGGCCTCCTGCGCTGGCGGCCCGACAAGGACCCGAAGCAGTGCACCTTCGACCAGCTCGCCCCAGAGCTGCGCCCGTCCGAACTCGCCGAATTGTTCGCGACATGAGCCTGTTGTTCCAGGAGCCCCTGATTGCCGGCCTCGATTACCGCGACGACTTCATCACCACTGCCCAGGAAGCCGCGCTGACCGAACGGCTCGGGGCGCTCGAACTGGCGCCGTTCCGCTTCCACGGCTGGCTCGGCAACCGCAAGACACAGAGCTTCGGCTGGCGCTACGATTTCGACGACTCCAGCTTCACGCCGGCGGAGCCGCTGCCCGAGTGGCTGCTGCCGTTGCGCGAGAAAGCGGCGGCGTTCGCGGGGGTTGAGCCCCGAGATTTCGTCCACGTGATGCTGGCCCGCTACGACCCCGGCGCCGGCATCGGCTGGCACCGCGACCGCTCGGTGTTCGAAAAGGTCGTCGGGGTGTCGCTTGGCTCGCCCGCGAAGCTGCGCTTCCGCTGTCGAAAGCCCGGCGGATTTGACCGGTCGAGCGTGACGGTCGAGCCGCGCTCGGCCTATCTGCTGTCCGGCGAGGTCCGCCACGATTGGGAGCACAGCATCGCCCCTGGCGAGCAACTGCGCTTCTCGATCACCTTTCGAACGCTGTCGGAGCTTGGCCGGAAAAAAGCCGCTTTGGCCTAGCGCAATTCGTACCCCGCCAGGCACTCGGCGACCCAGCGCGCGGCGGTCAGTGCGCTGAGATCCGTCGAGTCGAGCGGCGGGTCCCATTCGGTCAAATCGATCACCCGCACGCGCGGGTCGGACGCCAGCTTGCGCACCGCGGCGAAGAAATCTGCGGTCGCCATCCCTCCCGGCCGGGCGCCCGGCGCGCCCGGGAACTGCGACCGGTCGACGACGTCGACGTCGCAGTCGATCACCAGCGCGTCGCAATGCGCGACATGGTCGAGCGCGTGGGC
>JBPCQE010000189.1:0-16611 GCA_050998435.1 Sphingomicrobium sp.
GCCGTCGTCGGGGTCGCTCAGGGTCAAGTCGCGGACCCAGTCGGCATTGCCGGTCAGCGACCAGCGCCAGCGTGCCTTGTCGCCATTGAGCGCAATTCCGGCATGGGCGCTGTCGGCCGAGTTGTCGCGGACTCGCGGGTCGATCCCGCCGGTCAGCGGAAAGCCAAGCAGCGAGCGCCCGTGGCTGTGCTCGAGCTCTCCGTTGAAGGTCGCCGAGACGTCGCCGAACACTTGCCGGTTGTGGGTGAGACCGCCGCGCAGCAAGCGCCGCGAGCCGACCAGCGTGCGTGCGTCGCGCGGGTCGATGTCGGGGTTGTCGGGCAGCGGCTGCAGCGCGATGTCGCGCTCCGCTTCGGTCAGGTCGCCGTTGCCTTCGGCGCGCAAATTGAGGGTGGTGCGGCTGTCGCGGCCGATCATCAAGCGGGTGAGGTCGCCGAGCCCGCCGACATGGCCGCCCTCGGTGGTGGTGCGGGCCTCGCCGCGGACCGCGGTCGAGCGGAAGCGCCGGCGGAGGATGAAGTTCACGACGCGCTGGTCGGCGCGGTAGCCGTATTTGAGGGCGACTTCCTCGGGCAGGATCTCGACCCGCTGGATCGCCTCGGTCGGCAGGTCGCGAAGCTCGCGGAAGCTCGAGATGCGCTGGCCGTTGAGGAGCAGCACGGGGCGCTCGCCGCCGCGGCCGCGGACGCTGCCGATCTGGGGGCTAAGCGCTTCCAGCAGCTCGTTGATGTCGGTCGCGCCGGTAGCCCGGACGTCGCGGGCGTCGAGCGTGTTCTCGGGCGGGATATCGCCGATCACCGATCCGCGCGGGCGCTGGCCGGTGACGACGATTGCCTCGCCATTTTCCTCGTCGGCGTAGTCGTCCGCAGCTTCCGGGCCGTCGGCCGGCGCCGCGGCGGGCGGCTGCTCCTCGGGCGGCTGCGTCCCCTGCGCCTGCGCGGCAGCGGCGAAAGAAGCGCCCGCAAGCAGCGCGCCGAGTGAAATCCATCTGGCCATTTGCCGGGCGGTGGCGACCGGTGCGTGAACCTTCGCTGACATCGTGATCTGGTTCGACCAAGCGTCGCCCACGCCCGGCGAGCGGCGGGCTCTGGCGATGCCGGCAGAAACTTGCCATCGTCGCGTGGCAAGGCGGAGGTGCCCGTGACCGACAAGCGGATTGCAATATTAGCGGCGATTGCCGCGCTCGGCGGCTGCTCGACGGCTTCGGCCGAGGATCCCCGGGTGGGCGGCGTACCGATCACGAATATCGTCGAGCCCGAGGCTTACGACGTCGGCCCGGTGGCGGCGACTCGAGCGGCGATTGCCCGGATCGAGCGGATCGACCCGCAGCTCGGCTCGGTGATCGCGATCGACCCGACCGCGATCGACCAGGCGAGGCGCGTCGAGGCGCAGCGCCTGAGCGGCCCGCTCGCCGGAACGCCGGTGCTGATCAAGGACAATATCGAGGTCGCGGGGCCGCTGCCGACGACGGCCGGAAGCCTGGCCCTGGTCAACAACATCACCAACCGCGACGCACCGCTGGTCGCGAGGCTGCGGGCGGCCGGAGCGGTGATCGTTGGCAAGGCAAACTTAAGCGAATGGGCGAACATCCGCTCGTCCGATTCGATTTCCGGCTGGAGCGCGGTCGGCGGGCAGACGCGCAATCCTTATGCGCTCGACCGCAATCCGTGCGGGTCGTCGAGCGGCAGCGGCGCCGCGGTCGCGGCGGGCCTGGTGACGATGGCGGTCGGAACCGAGACCGACGGGTCGATCACCTGCCCGGCGGCGATCAACGGCATCGTCGGGATGAAGCCCACCGTGGGACTGGTCAGCCGAACCCATGTGATCCCGATCAGCGCCAGCCAGGACACGCCGGGGCCGATGGCGGCGAGCGTTCGCGACGCGGCGCTGCTGCTGGGGGCGATCGCCGGCAGCGACCCGGCCGATCCCGCGACTCGCGAGGCCGACGGGCACAAGGAGGATTATGCCGCGGCGCTTCACATCGGCGCTCTGAAGGGCGCTCGAATCGGGGTCATGCGCTTCGCATCGGGCTTCGGCACCGACGAGCCGTTCGAGCGCGCTCTGGCGACCCTGTGGGCGCAGGGCGCGGTTCTGGTCGAAATCAAGGAATTCGACCGCGGGCCGATCGGCTCGCACGAGTTCACCGTCCTGCTGACCGAGTTCAAGGCGGGCCTCAACGACTATCTGCGAACCAGCCCGGCGCCGATCCCGGTGCGCAGCCTGGCCGACGTCATCGCCTTCAACCAGGCCAACATGGCGCGGGAAATGCCGCTGTTCGGCCAGGATATTTTCGACAAGGCGCAGGCCACCAAGGGACTGTCGGACCCGGCCTACAAGCAGGCGCGCGCAACGAGCCTGCGGCTCGCCGGAGCGCAGGGCATCGACCGGCTATTGAAGCAGCACAAGCTCGATGTCCTGGTCGGGCCGACGATGCCGCCGGCGTGGAAGATCGACGCCGTCAACGGCGACCAGATTGCCGGCGGCGGCGCGGGCAAGCTCGCGGCCGTCGCCGGCTATCCGCACCTGACCGTTCCGATGGGTCTGGTCAAAGGCTTGCCCGTCGGCCTCAGCTTCATCGGTCCCAAATGGTCGGACGCGCTGTTGCTTCGTCTGGGCTACGCATTCGAACAGGCGCGCGGAGGATTGCCGTCGCCCAAGTTCCTGAACTCGATCGAGGAAGCGCCACACATCGCTCCGCACCTGCAGCCGGCGCGGGTGCGCCGGTAGCGAAAAGAGCTGGGCGCTGACGCCGACGGATTGGAGGGCTATCGGCGTTGGCTGACGTGGCCGACAGCCCCCCAACAGCGTCATTTTTTCATTACGATGTCTGTCCACTGCGCGTTGTCGATGAACGTCCGGTATTTCTCATAGCCGGCGACGGCGGCGTCCTGCTGCGCTTCGCTGAAGGCCGCGTTGATTTCCCGTTCGATGGCGAGGTCGCGCTCGCGGTCGGCATCGAGGGCCCCGAATGTCCGGGAGTGGGTCAAGATCAAGACGTTCGGCGAGCCCTTGACGTAGCCCATCCGGCTCATGAACCGGTATTCGTCGATCAGGCCACGGCGCTTCAACGTCTCGAACACCGGGATGAGCGACTTGCTCAAACCGGTCAGATAGTCGTCGACGTGATTGGGATCGACCTCAACGGCGTTGATGTCCCAATAGCCCTTCTGCGGTGTGTAATCGACATATGGCTTGGCGGCGGCCGGCGTGGGCGCAATCGCAATCGCAACCGCGCCGAGAGCGCAAAGAGCAATCCTTTTCATAGATGTTCCCCCTGATTGGACGGCCCAGCGCCGTCGGCACATTGGAAAACATGGAGTCGCGAGTCGGTCCAAGCGGTAATTAACAACCGGCAGCGCGGACAATCCGCCTAGGCGGTGAGCCTCAGGCCGGCGATCGCGGCGACGATGGTCAGGATCAAGAGCGCCCGGATGAGGGTCGCCGGCTCGTCGAACCAGAGGATGCCGACGACCACCGTGCCGAGCGCTCCGATGCCGCCCCACACCGCGTAGGCGGTGCCCATCGGGATAGTTCGAGCGGCGAGCTCGAGCAGGCCCATGCTGATCGTCACCGAAACCAGGAAGGCGAGCGTCCAGGGCAGGTTCTTGAATCCGTCGACAAACCTCAATGCGGTGGTGAAGCCGACCTCGAACAGACCGCCGAGAAGCAGATAGAACCAGGCCATCAGGTCGCCGCCTCGAGGCGCGGGCTGGCGTCGGCGGGCTTGCGCGCGGCGAGGATGCAGCCGGCGACGATCAGCGCCGCTCCCGCCAGCGTGTAGGGCGACAGCGCCTCGTGGAACACCAGCCAGCCGAACAGTGCCGCCCACAGGAACGACGTATATTCGGTCGCCGCGAGATAGTTCGCCTCGGCGCGCGCATAGGCCCAGGACAGAAGCATGTGCGAGGCGATGGCGAGCGTCGCCGCGAACACCAGCCACGGCCAGTGGATGGCGGTCGGAAGCTCGACTCCGACCAGCGGGATGAAGGCGGCGAGGATCAGGGTGACGATCAGGCTCTGGAAGAAAGCGATCTCGACCGGGCCCGCGACCTGCGCCTGGCGGCGCACCAGGACGATGTTGAGCGCGTAGCACACCGCCGAGGCGAGGATCGCGAGGCTGCCGATGGTCGCTTCGCGGCCAAGGTCGGCCCGCGCCTGGCCGACGAAGATCACCAGCACTCCGGCAAAGGCAACCAGCGAGGCCCCGACGGTGCGGCCGCCGACGGTTTCCTTCAATAGCACCGCGGCGAGGAAAAGGGCGAGCAGCGGCGCGATGAACGCCAAAGCGATCGCCTGGGCGAGCGGCACTCGGGCCAGGCCCCAGAAGAACAGAAACCCCATCACCGTCGACAGCGCGCCGCGGCCGATGTGCAGCCGCATGGTCGATTGCGACGGCCACGGCGAGGGCTGGGCGAAATAGAGCGCGCCCGACATTCCAACTCCGACCAGGTTGCGCCAGAACATCGTCGCGAAGGTGCCGATGGCGATCACCAGCCCCTTCATCACCGCGTCCATCCCGGAGAAGCAAGCGATGCCGAGCATCCCGACGAGAAAGGCGGTGAGGGGCGGATGGCGGGGGGGCGTCATCGGCACCGCCTATATGCGGGGCGCGCGGAAGTCAGCAGCGATCGTGAAAGTTGTCGGAGCCCTACTTTAGAAGCATGTAGTCGCCGGTCATGTGCACCTCGCCCATCCGGGTCAGATAGGATTGGCCGAGGAGCGACAGGTCCGAATCGGCGAGCACCACGCCGGACACGTCGTTGACCAGCTTGCCCTCGACCTCGACGCTGTCGATCATCACCCGCTCACCGCGGACCGGGCCGGAGGCACCCTCCCCGACCACTTCGAACGCCGCCGGGTCGAAAGCGATACCGACACGCTGGGCGTCCGCAGCACTCAGCGCGACGCTCGTCGCACCAGTGTCGACGAGGAATCGGACTAGCCCCCCGTTGACCTTGGCGTGGGTGTAGAAATGGCCGCTCGACGAGCGCTCGAGCTCGGTGACCTTGCGCAGCTCCGAGGGTGTTGTGACCCGATGCGGTGTCCCGGCCGACGGCGACGCGCCCGACGCCATGCAGCGCAGAGTCAGCAGCGCGACGACGATGATGACGACCCACTTGCCCATGGCGCGAGCCTAGCGGGAAGTGCTTACTTTTTCCTCAACTGGCTATTCCGCCGCGTTGAGCACCGGGACAGTCGCGGCCTCGATCTCCGCCGCCTTGGCCTCGACCAGGCGGACGATATGGTCGATCATCGCCGCGTCGCCGATATGGTGGTCGGTGACTCCCGACAGATAGACCATGTGGGTGCCGGCGCCGCCGCCGGTGATGCCGATGTCGGTCTCGCGCGCCTCGCCCGGGCCGTTGACGACGCAGCCGAGCACCGACAGCGACATCGGCGTTCGAATGTGCTGGAGCCGCTCCTCCAACGCCTCGACGGTGCGGATCACGTCGAAGCCCTGGCGAGCGCAGCTCGGGCAGGAGACGACGCGCACTCCGCGATTGCGGATTCCGAGGCTTTTGAGGAGCTCGTAGCCGACCCGGACTTCCTCCTCGGGCTCGGCCGACAGCGACACCCGGATGGTGTCGCCGATGCCGGCCCAGAGCAGTGCGCCCATGCCGATTGCGGACTTGACGGTGCCGCCGATCAGGCCGCCGGCCTCGGTGATTCCGAGGTGCAGCGGGCAGTCGACCTGGTCGGCGAGCTGCTGGTAGGCGGCGACGGCGAGGAACAGGTCCGACGCCTTTACCGCGACCTTATATTCGCGAAAGCCGTGGTCCTCGAGGATCCGGATATGGTCCATCGCGCTTTCGACCAGAGCCTCGGGGCACGGCTCGGCATATTTCTCGAGCAGATCCCTTTCGAGGCTGCCGGCATTGACTCCGATGCGGATCGCGCAGCCGTTGTAGCGGGCGGCGGCGATGACTTCCTTGACCCGCTCCGCCGAACCGATGTTGCCGGGGTTGATTCGCAGGCAGGCGGCGCCGGCGTCGGCGGCCTCGAGCGCGCGCTTGTAGTGGAAGTGGATGTCGGCGACGATCGGAACGCCGGCTTCGCGGACGATGATGCGGAGCGCGGCGGTGCTGGCGACATCGGGGCAGGAGACCCGGATGATGTCGGCGCCCGCCTCCTCGCAGCGGCGGATCTGGTCGATGGTGGCTGCGGCGTCGCTGGTCGGCGTGTTAGTCATGGTCTGAACGGTGATTGGCGCGTCGCCGCCGACGGCGACGTTGCCGACCATGATCTGCCGCGACTTGCGCCGCTCGATCGAGCGCCAGGGACGAAGGGCGGACATGGCCGCCATATAGGCGGGCGGCCGTCACAGGCAAAGGCGCGCCTCTGCTACTTCGCCTTGGCCGGCCGTCCGCGCTTTCTTGGCGGCGACGCCTTGAGCTTGACCCCGCGCGCGGCGAGGGCCTCGCGGAGCAGGCACTCGACCTGGCTGTTGACGCTTCGCAGATCGGCCGCCGCGCAGCGCTCGACCGCCGCCCACAAGGCGGGGTCCACCCTCAGCGGGTAGGCCTTGCGGTCGGAGGCGGCCACGAAACTAGGTGTACAGGGTGCCGGTGTTGACGATCGGCTGGGCGTCGCGCTCGCCGCACAGCACGACCATCAGGTTCGACACCATCGCCGCTCGGCGCTCGTCGTCCAATTCGACGACGTTCTTCTCGCTGAGCATGGCGAGCGCCATCTCGACCATCCCGACCGCGCCCTCGACCAAAGTCTTGCGGGCCGCGACCACCGCCTGCGCCTGCTGGCGGCGAAGCATCGCCCCGGCGATCTCCTGCGCGTAGGCGAGGTGGGTGAAGCCGCATTCGTCGGCTGTAATTCCGGCGACGGAGAGACGCGCGCTCAATTCCTCACGGAGCTCGGCGCCGACCTCGTCGTGATTGCCGCGCAGAGTGATCTCGAGATGCTCGAAATCGTCGTACGGGTAGCGCGAGCCGATGGTCCGGATCGCGGCTTCGACCTGGACCCGGACGAACGCGTGATAATCGTCGACGTCGAACAGGGCCTGGGCGCTGTCGAATACCCGCCAGACGATCTGCGCCGCCATCTCGATCGGGTTGCCGCGCAGGTCGTTGACCTTGATCCGCTCGGAAATGAAGTTGTTGGCGCGGACCGACACTTTCTTCTTGATCATCCACGGCCAGGTCCAACGAAGGCCGGTGGTGCGGTCGGTGCCGCGATAATCGCCGAACAGAGTGATCGCGACCGCCTGGTTGGGCTGCAGCATGTAGAAGCCGCTCGCCACCAGTATCGCCAGGATCGGGCCGGCGATCACTGCCAGCAGGGTCAGCGCGCCGAACTCGTCCCGGATCAGCCGTGAAACTCCCCACACGGTCAGCGCGATGGTCACGAGCAGGGCCAGCAGCATCACATAGCCGTTCGACGTCGAGGCCGCGCGCTCGCGGCTCGAAGTCAGCGCAATCACATCGCCCTTCGCACTAATTGCAACCTTTGCCACGTCGTTCTCCTTTAATTTGATATCATAATAATATCATCTGGGAACGGCCGTCAACTGGAATCGGATTCGCGGCCCGGCTATGGCCGCGACCAGGGAGAGCGCCCATGCGTTTGAAGTTGATCCTCGGAGTTTTGTTGATGACGACGACCGCCGCCCCAGCCCAGTCTCAATTGGCCCAGCCGCAACGCGACTGGAAGCTCGTCATCCACGGCGGTGCCGGGGTCATCGAGCGCTCGAGGATCACGCCGGACAAGGATTCGGCAATTCGCGCCGCCCTAGACCGAGCGCTGAAAGAAGGGTCGCGCATTCTCTCGTCGGGCGGGGACGCGCTCGACGCGGTGGAAGCGACCGTCAAGCTGCTCGAGGACGATCCGAACTTCAACGCGGGGCGCGGCTCGGTGTTTACCTATGAAGGGATGCACGAGCTCGATGCGTCGATCATGGACGGGCGCACCCGGGCCGCCGGAGCGGTTGCCGCCGTCACCGCAACCAGGAACCCCATCGCACTGGCGCGGGCGGTGATGGAAAAAAGCCCGCACGTTTTCCTCGCCGGGGAGGGGGCCGACCGCTTTTCGAAGGAACAGGGGCTGCAGCAGGTTTCCAACGACTATTTCTCGACGCCCGACCGCCGTCGGCAGCTCGAGGAGATGAAAACCAACAAGGTCAGCGCGCTCGAGGTCGAATATAAATACGGCACCGTCGGAGCAGTCGCGCTCGACGCCAAGGGCCATGTCGCCGCCGCGACCTCGACCGGCGGCACGACCGGCAAGCGCTGGGGCCGGGTCGGCGATTCGCCGCTGATCGGCGCGGGCACCTATGCCGACGATCGCGGCTGCGCGGTGTCGGCGACCGGAGCCGGCGAATATTTCATCCGCGCGGGCGCGGCGCACGAGATTTGCGCGCGAATCCGGCTGAAGGGCGAAGCGGCGCAAGCGGCGGCGGACGCGGTCATCAAGGAAATCGGCGAGCTCGGCGGCACTGGCGGAGTCATCGTGCTGACGCCCAAGGGCGAGCGGGCCTATTCGTTCAACACCAGCGGGATGTACCGCGGCATGGCCGACAAGCGCGGCCGCATCGTCGCGATCTACGGCGACGAGGGCGAGCGGTAGGGCAGCGCGGCGCGCTCCCACTCCGCTTCACTGGCGATCGCCGGCCGCTCACCGTCGAGGAAGGTCGCGACGGCCGCTCGAAAGCCCGGATCGGCGATGAAATGCGCCGAGCGCGAGATTACCGGCTCGTAGCCGCGGGCGAGCTTGTGCTCGCCCTGCGCGCCCGCCTGCACCGACGACAGGCCGAGGGCGATCGCCCATTCGATCGCCTGGTAATAGCAAAGTTCGAAATGGAGGAACGGCACCTCGTCGATGGTGCCCCAATAGCGGCCGTAGATGGTGTCGGGACCGAGCAGGTTGAGCGCTCCGGCGATCGGGCGGGAGTCACGGTAGGCGAGCAACAGCAGCAGCTTGTCGCCCATCGTCTCGCCGATCCGGTCGAAGAAGGCGCGCGTCAAATAGGGCTGGCCCCATTTGCGGCTGCCGGTGTCCTGGTAGAACGCCCACATCGCATCCCACTCGGCCGCCCCGATCGCGCTTCCGGTCAGCGCGGCGAACTCCAGCCCTTCGCGGGCGGCGGCGCGCTCCTTGCGGATCGCCTTGCGCTTGCGGCTGGTCAGCTGGCCAAGGAAATCGTCGAAGTCGCGATAGCCGCGGTTCAGCCAATGATATTGGATGCCGTGGCGAAGGAGCCAGCCGCGCCGCTCGCATTCGCTCGCCCCGGCCTCGTCGATGAAGGTGATGTGCGCCGACGATAGTTCGTTCTGGACGATCACCGCCTCGGCCGCGGCGAGCAATTGCTGCGGCCAGGCGCCGAGCAGCCGCGGCCCCCGCACCGGCGTGAACGGCACCGCGACCTGCAGTTTGGGATAATAGCGGCCGCCTGCCCTTTCGAACGCGTCCGCCCAGCCGTGGTCGAACACATATTCGCCCTGGCTGTGGCTCTTTAGGTAGGCCGGCGCGGCGCCAAGCAAGGCCCCGGTCTGGTCCTCGATCGTGATCGGAGCGGGAGTCCAGCCGGTGCCGGGGCCGACGCTGCCCGATTGCTCGAGCGCGGCGAGGAATGCGTGGCGGACGAACGGGTCGTCGCCGGCCAGCTTGTCCCACGCATCGGCATCGATGTGCGCAACCCCCGGCGCGAGGCGCGCGATCAGCTCGGTTTCACGGTCGGCCATCGGCTTCCCAGATGAGCGCGTCGGCGTGAACCCGCGCTTGCTCGCGCTCGGCGGGGGTACGGATGGTCCAGCTGTAGACCGGGATTTGCTCGCGGGCGCGGGCGACCCAGCGGTGGCCGAGCGCGGTGCGCTCGACGGCCAGGAAATCGGGCGACGCGAGCCGCAAGGCCAGCCATCGCCGCAGCGGACGAGTGCTGTCCCGAACCACCAGGCCGCGCCGGACCGTGGGCAGGTTGGTCTTGAGCAGGCGCGGCAGCCGAGCGTCGAAGCTCATCACCCCAACCCGCCCCGGATAGTCCGCCAAAGCGCCTCGGAGCGCCGGGACCCAGCGCCAGATATCGCCGTCGACCTTGACCTCGAGCAGCAACGGCACTCGCCCGGCGACCAGGCCAAGCAGGGCGGCAAGGGTGGGGATCGGCCCCTCGCCGACCCGCAACCGGCTCAGCTCGGCGAGGCTCGCGCGGCCGATCTTGAGCGGGCTCGCGCACAGCCGCCACGCGTCGGAATCATGGAACACGACGATTTGGTCGTCGGCGGTCAGCCTCAGGTCGCATTCTATTCCGGCGCCGAATTCCAGCGCCGCGGCGAAGGCGATCAGGCTGTTTTCGGGAAACTGGGCGCCGTAGTGCAGGCCGCGGTGGGAGAAGCCCGCCGGGCCAGGATCAAGAGCGTCAGTCTTTGATCGCGACGACCGCATCGACCTCGACGGCGACGCCCATCGGCAGCGCCGGCGCACCGACCGCCGCCCGGGCATGACGGCCGGCCTCGCCGAACACGTCCTGCATCAGCTCGCTGGCGCCGTTGCCGACCTTGGGCTGGTCCTTGAAGTCGGGCGTGCAGTTGACGAACACCCCGAGCTTGACGATCCGCTCGACCCGATCGAGCGAGCCCAGAGCCGCCTTGAGCTGCGCGAGGATCATCACCCCGCAAGCCCGCGCCGCTTTCTGGCCGCCGGCCACGTCCAAATCGTCGCCGAGCCTGCCGACGATCATCTCGCCGTTCTCGTCGAGGCACACCTGCCCCGAGACGAAAGCGAGCCCGTTGGCGATGACCACCGGGACATAGGCGGCCACCGGAGCGGCGGGTTGGGGCAAGGTGATGCCGAGCTCGGCGAGGCGCTGGTCGATGCTCATGGCTGCGCTCAACACCGCTCGCCGGGTTCGGTCAAGCCCTGGAGCCCTCCCCCTCGATGGGGGAGGGTTGGGTGGGGGTGACGGTGGAGCGGCTCAGCCTTTTCCGGAGGCTCCACCCCGCCCCTACCCCTCCCCATCAAGGGGAGGGGTTCTGTCCGCGAGTCACCGTGAAGCCGGCGAAGCTCTGGCTGGTCGGCATCAGCTCGATCGTGCTGATGTTGAGGTGCGGCGGCAAATTGGCGATCCACCAGATCGTCTCGGCGAGGTCGTCGGCGCTCATCGGGTTCATGTTCGAGTAGAGCTGGTCGGACGCCTCCTTATCGCCGCCGGTGCGGACCAGGGTGAACTCGGTCTCGGCCATCCCCGGCTCGATCGAGGTGACCCGGACTCCGGTGCCGGCGAGGTCGCAGCGCAGATCCAAGGAGAATTGGCGGACGAACGCCTTGCTGGCGCCGTAGACCGCGCCGCCGCGGTACGGGTAAGTGGCGGCGACCGACGACAGGTTGATCACCGAGCCCCGACGCTCGATCAGCCTCGGCAGCAACGCTCGGGTCAAGGCGACGAGGCCGGTGATGTTGGTCTCGATGACGTTGTTGAGGGGCTGTTGCTCGGAGTTCTGCAGCGGCTCCATCGGCGGCGCGAGCCCGGCGTTGTTGAGCAACAGGTCGATCTCGCCCCACGGCGGCGACAGGCGGGCGAGCTGCTCGGCCGAATCAGGGCCGCGGATGTCGAGCTCGAGCGGCAGGCATGCCTCGCCGATTTCGTCCGCCAAGGCGCGCAGCCGATCGCCGCGGCGGCCGGTCGCGATCACCCGCCAGCCGCCGGCCGCGAACCGCCGCGCCGAGGCCGCGCCGATGCCCGCGGCGGCGCCGGTGATCAGGATGGTCTTGGTCATGGCTGCCCTTCGAACTTTTCAAGGATCCACTCGCACGCGGCCGGCCACTCGTCGATTCGCGCGTGAGCGTCCTCGGCCGGCGGAACCGCCGCCGCGAGCCGCGGCTCGGCGACCATGTGCAACCGCCAGACGCCGGGCGCATGCTTGGCGACCGAGCCGTGGTGGACCGCGAGGTCGTCGATGAACACCGCGCTGGTCGGACTGTGGCGCTCGACGATGTCCTTGACCGGCCGGCCTTTGCCGCCCCGGTTGCAGACCACCTCGTGGCGGATCCCGTGGCCGGCGAGCTGCTCGACCCGCCAGGGGTGCGCCTCGTCGCCGAGGTTGGTCAGGACGACGATGTCCGCGACTTCGCCGATCCGGGCCAGCGCCTCGAGCGCGCCTGGGACCAGAGTCTGGCGGTGCATGTGGTCGCGGAAGAAGCTGTCGAGCAGCGGCCAGAGCCGGTCGACCGGCACGGTCTCGCCGGTGCGGCGGTCGGTCATCGCGTCGAACCGGCCGCTTTCGACGTCGAAATGGACCTGATGCTCCTCGTCGAGCCAATCGGCGAAGTGCGCGACCATGTGCAGCAGCACCTCGTCGCAGTCGGTGATCAAAAGCGGCCTTGCTGGCGGAATGGATTGGCTCATTGCTCGAGCTGGTGGCGGGCCGCGACCAGCGCCTCGGGCTTGACCGCAAGCTCTTCGGCGATCGCCAGGAGGTCGGGCTCGTGCGCCTCGAGGAACCGGAGCAACGCCGCCAGCACGTCGGCATCGGAGGCTCTATGTCTCAAATCGGGAGGGTCGATGCCGCTCAAGGATAGAAAGCGAGTCGCGAGCCGTTGATTGCCCAGAGTCGCAGCGAGGGCCCGAAGCGCCAGCGCAGCCGGGTCCAGGCCCGAAGTGTCATTTGTCGTCGCGCCGCTCATGGCTTACGATCCGTGGCGGCTAGCAAGCGGGGAGTTGAGTTGGCCAAGATCCTGATCGTCGAGGACAACGCCCTCAACATCAAGCTGTTCTGCGACCTGCTCGCGGCGCACGGCCACCAGCCGCAGGCGGTGACCGACAGCCGGCTGGCGCTGGAGTCGGCGCGGACCTTCGACCCCGATTTGGTGATCACCGACATCCAGCTGCCGCACGTCAGCGGCCTCGAGCTGATCCGGATGCTGCGCGCCGATGCCCAGCTGGGCGAGGTGCCGATCATGGCGGTGACCGCATATTCGGCCCAGGGCGACGAGGAGCGGATCCGCGCCGCCGGAGCGCAGTCGTATGTGTCGAAGCCGATCTCGGTAGTGAAGTTTGTCGCCGCGGTTCAGGAACTGCTTCCGCCCGAGACCGGGCCCGCCAGCGATGACGCGCCCGGCGAAGCAAGCCCTATTTGATCTTCGCTTCCTTGAACTCGACGTGCTTGCGAGCGACGGGATCGTACTTCTTGAAGACCATCTTCTCGGTCTGATTGCGCGGGTTTTTTCGGGTCACGTAGAAAAAGCCGGTGTCGGCCGAGCTGACGAGCTTGATCTTGACGGTTGCCGGCTTGGCCATCGCAAATTCCCATTGGCTTCAAACAATGAAAGCGGCCCGCGCGCGGCGCCGCTCGATCGGCGCGCTCATTGGCCGCAGCGGCCATTTTTGTCAACCGCAGGGAGACTGTAACACGCCTTTAACCTTGCTGTGCCAACCTGCTGTTAACACAGGAGGCAGGCTGCGATGGCAAGTGATCCGCTGGCGCTCGTCCGAGGACAGATCGGGCTGCGCATCGCCGAGATCCAGGACCGCGGCCCGCGCCTGTCGCCGCTCGATCTCTATGCCCGAATGGAGGCAATCCGGCAGATGGCCGCCGAGCACGGCATGATCGCCCTGGAGGGCCTGGCGCGCTGCTCGGCGCAGCGGGCTCTGCTGCCCGGCTGCCGGGTCGCGATGCAGTCCTGCCTCGAGCGTGTCGACGAAGCGCTCGACAGCCACTCGCCCGGCGATTGCACGACGATCCTCGCTGCGCTCGCCGTTCGATTGCACTAGAGTTCCGGCACCGTAGCGGCGCTCGCGCATTGGAAGCGCGATGCGCGCTTTCTCCCAGCTGCTCGACGACCTCGTCTACACGCGCTCGCGCAACACCAAGCTCAGGCTGATCGGCGACTACCTCAAGGAAACGGCCGACCCCGACCGCGGTATCGCGCTGGCGGCGCTGACCGGCGAGCTCGACATCCCGCACGTCAAGCCGGCCGCGATCCGCGGGCTGATCGAGGAGCGGATCGACCCGGTGCTGTTCCACATGAGCCGCGACTATGTCGGCGACACGGCCGAGACCGTGGCCCTGCTGTGGCCGACGCTGGAGGGCGAGCCCCAGATCGACGACGCAACCGTCGGCATCTCCGACGCGGTCGAGCGGCTGCGCGGCGCCAGCCGCCTCGATGCGCCGAAAGTGCTGGCGAGGATGCTCGACCATCTCGACGCGTCGGGGCGCTACGCTTTGCTCAAGCTGGCGACCGGCGAGCTTCGGGTCGGGATCAACGCCCGGCTCGCCAAGCAGGCGCTGGCGAACGCGTTCGGGCTCGACGTCAACGCGGTCGAGGAGGTGTGGCATGGGCTTGCGCCGCCCTACTCCGAGCTGTTCGAGTGGGCCGAGGGCCGCGGCGCCCAGCCAGCCCCCCGCGACGTCCCGGTGTTTCGCCCGTTCATGCTCGCGCACCCGCTCGACGATTCGAAGCTGTCGCTCGACGAGTTCGCCGCCGAGTGGAAATGGGACGGGATCCGGGTCCAGCTGGTCCACGTCCCCGGCGCGGCCGGCGGCGACACCAGGCTCTACAGCCGCACCGGCGACGACATTTCGGGCAGCTTCCCCGACATCGCCGCGGCGTTCAATGTTCGAGCGGTGCTCGACGGCGAGCTGTTGGTGCGCGGGGCCGAGCAGGGCGCCGATCAGCACGGCGGCGCCGCGGCGAGTTTCAACGCGCTCCAGCAAAGGCTCGGCCGGAAGAACGTCAGCGCCAAAGTCCAGGGCGAGTATCCAGCCTTCGTCCGGCTTTACGACATCCTGTTCGACGGCGAGGAAGACCTGCGCCACCTGCCGTGGACCGAGCGACGGGCGCGGCTCGAACCGTTCGTCGCGAAGCTCGACCCGGAGCGCTTCGACCTGTCGCAGATGATCGAGGCGGCGAGTTTCGACGCGCTCGAGGAGCTTCGCTCCGGCGCCCGCGACGCGGCGATCGAAGGCATGATGCTCAAGCGCCGCGACAGCCCCTACGTCGCCGGGCGCCGAACCGGACTGTGGTACAAATGGAAGCGCGACCCGCTGACCGCCGATTGCGTGTTGATGTATGCGCAGCGCGGCTCGGGGAAACGGTCGAGCTATTATTCCGACTACACGTTCGGCTGCTGGACCGACGAGGGTGAGCTGCTGCCGGTCGGCAAGGCCTATTTCGGCTTCACCGACGAAGAGTTGAAGTGGCTCGACAATTTCGTGCGCCGGAACACGGTCGAGCGTTTTGGGCCGGTGCGCGAGGTCGTCAAGACCCTGGTGCTCGAAGTCGCGTTCGATTCGATCCATTTGAGCAAGCGCCACAAGTCCGGCCTGGCGATGCGCTTCCCGCGGATCAGCCGCATCCGGACCGACAAGCCGGCCGAGGAGGCCGACCGAATCGCGACTCTTCTGGCAATGGTGACTTGAAGCCGCGCCGCGCCGCGCTACGGTCCACAGGGGAGCCTCATCAATGAAAGAGTTTATTCTCGCGGCAGTGGCGCTGCTGACCGCATCGGCGGCTTCGGCCGAGACTTTTGCGATCCAGGCGGCGCGGCTGATCGTCGATGCGGCGAAGCCGGCGCGCGGGCCCTCGACGGTAATCGTCGAGAACGGCCGGATCAGCCGGATCGAGCCGGGCGCGACCGCGCCGGGCGGAGCGACCGTCATCGACATGCGATCGCGCACCGTCCTGCCCGGGCTGATCGATGCGCACGTCCACCTGACCGGCGATCCCGGCACGCCCTTCTGGCGCGGGGCGATCGATTCCAACGAGCTGGCTACGATCGTCGGGGTGAAGAATGCGCTGCTGACCGCGCGCGCGGGGTTCCCCACGGTGCGGGACCTCGGCGCTGCGAGCCTGTCGATCTATGCTTTGCGCGACGCGATTCGCGACGGCATCGTGCCGGGCCCGCGCATCGTCGCTTCGGGCGAAGCGCTGTCCATCGTCGGCGGCCACGGCGACGTCAGCGGCTTCCACCCGCTGGTCAACGCGGCGCTCGACGCGGGCAACACCTGCACCGGCGCCGACCAGTGCGCGCTGCGCGTTCGCGAATGGGCCAAGCGCGGGTCGGACGTGATCAAGATCACCTCGACGGGCGGTGTCCTCAGCCAGCAGGGGCGCGGGCTCGAAGGGCATTTCGACCCGGCCGAGATTCGCGCCATCACCAGCACCGCGCACCGGCTCGGCCTCAAGGTCGCCGCGCACGCCCACGGCGCGCGTGGGATCGAGGACGCGGCCCGTGCCGGAGTCGATTCGATCGACCACGGGACGTTCGCGGACCAGGCGGCGCTTCGCGTTGCCAAGGCCAACGGCACCTGGTTCGTGCCGACGCTGATGGCGTTCACCGGCCTTCGCGACCGGTTGGGCAAGAACATCTACACGCCGGTCGTCGAAGCCAAGGGCCGCCAGGCGATGGCGGTCTGGGGCCGGGCGCTTCGGGACGCGCATCGCTCCGGAGTCAAGGTCGCGTTCGGCACCGACTCGGGCGTGTTCGAGCACGGTCGCAACGGCGAAGAGGCTGCGCTGATGGTGCGCCTCGGCGGAATGAGCCCGCGCGAGGTGCTGGTCTCGGCGACGACGGGCGCCGCCGAGCTGCTGGGCTTGGCCAGCGAGGTTGGGACTCTGGAGCCCGGCAAATCGGCCGATCTGATCGCGGTCGACGGCGACCCGCTGGCG
>JBPCQE010000009.1:0-5292 GCA_050998435.1 Sphingomicrobium sp.
CAGCCGGAGCGGTAGGAAAGCTTCCCGCGCCAAATAGACTCGAAAGCCCGGATGCGCTTTGGGACGAATTCGGGCTGCTTGCAGCGGTGGTGGTGGCGGCAGCAATTGATGCTTCACTTGGAAGGCAGGCGAGCATCGCACCGAGATTTTGGGCAGTGACCTCATTTACGAACGGTTGCGCGGGATCTGAGAGTGTAGGCAGCCACGCGGTTGCCGCGGCTAGTGCCGGTCCATCCGCCGGAAGATCATACTCCAGCTCCACGCTTAGTTCCATGTTGGTGAACAGGCCGCCTGCCGTCAGGTTTGACGATCCTATAAGCAGCCTTGCTGACGTCGCGCCTTTGAAAAGATAAGCCTTGGGATGAAACGTCACATCAGGACGCGTGCTGTGAACAATGAAAAGTTTGTCAGATAGCTGAACGAGGTCAGCAATTGCCTCCTTGCTCGTCCCGTTGTGATCAACCCCCACAATTGCTGTGAGCGACGAACTACTACTCTTTAGTGATGAGAGTGCAGTCTTCAGACGAGCCACACCTGCGCGTTTTGCGAAGGCAGTCAAAAACACCACCTCGTTGTATTTTCCGGCCGTGGCGTCCTGAATAAGACTTGTGAGGAGATCGCCAACCTTACCACCGTGAGGCTGGCTGATGAAGGCTACTTTCATTGAGTCCCCCAGTGACCGTCAAGTTGGCGGGTTGGGGATCTGATACCAAGTCTCACTGATCATGACCCATGTGCCCAACGGCGCAGGCCGATGGACATGATGCGCCAGGGTTGGTCGACAAGGCGGTTCCATGCGAAGCAACATTGGTCGAGGATATCGGCGTAGGATTTGAAGATCCGGTTCGACAGCCAGTTGTCGCGCATGAACTGCCAGATATTCTCAACGGGATTGAGTTCGGGACATTTCGACGGCAGCGGCAACAAGGTGATATTGGCCGGTACAATGAGCGCGGCGGAGCCATGCCATCCCGCCTGATCGAGGAGCAGGATGGCGTGAGCGCCCGGCGCGACAGCAGTAGAGATCTCCGCCAGGTGCAGGGTCATCCCCTCGGTGTTGCATCGCGGCAGCACAAGCGCTGCCCCCTTGCCTTCGGCCGGGCAGATCGCCCCGTAAATATAAGCGGACGCTGTGCGCTGGTCCTTTGGCGCCGAAGGTCGGGTTCCGCGACGCGCCCAGCGACGGGTGATCCCATTCTTCTGGCCGACCCGCGCCTCGTCCTGCCACCAAAGTTCTATGGATGTGCCGCGCGGGAGCGTTGCCCGGATCGCCGCCACCTGGGCGGGGAAGTTTTTTTAAATGTCGGGATGGCGTCATCATCCTGCGTATGATGACGCGGCCGCGCCGACAGCTTGCGATATCCCATGGCGCGCAGCTCCCGGCTCAACGTCTGCTTGCTGACGCTGATGGCGAACTCGTCCCACACCCACTGCGCCAGGTCGACCAGGCGCCAGCGAACGACACCGTGCGATGCCGGGATCGGACCGCTCTCGACGATCTGCGCCAGGGCCTGGCGCTGCGCGTCATCCAGCAGCGGCACCCCGCCCGGCGGCAACACGTCGATCAGCCCATCAGGACCAGTGGCGTTGAACCGCAGCACCCAGTCTCGAACAGTCTGCAAACCCACGCCGCCCAAAGCCGCGGCATCGCCCCGCGTGCCGCCCTCATAGATCGTCGCCAACGCAAGCAGCCGACGGACTTGGTTTGCGTCGCGGCCATACCGCGCCCGTGCCCTCATCTTCGCCGCCGTAAAGTCATCTCGAAGCGCCAATGCTGATGCCATCGCCAACCTCCATTTGGTTCGCGAGCATTGAATCGAATAATGGAGCGTTTGGGAATCCCCTATGAGTCAGCGCTCACAGGATTTGGTATAAGGCAACATAACACTGTCCTACAGCATCCCATTTGGTTAATACGGTGCATTGTAGGTGAACCAGAAGGAACAGAATATGGGCAAGTCATCGAAGCAGCAGATCGCCGAGGCGATCATTCATTCGGCGCGCGCCGGCCGACCTGTCCGATTTTCCTCGCGCGCGCGCGTTGGGGAGTGAACTTAGTGAACTTCGGGCACCTGGATACCCGCCCGGCATGCCCATCCCGACAGCTACTCGGCAGTCGTCACCTCGATGGTGTATTCCCGCGGCGACCAGCCGGAGTAGATGCCGAAGGCGAGGATGATGACGAAGATCGCCAGCGCGAAGGCGAGGATGCCGACGACCACGGCCGACCGGTCGCTCTCGTCCCGGTCGCGGAACACGATCTCCTTCGCGGCCGGCGGCGGATCGCGCCGGATTCGCGACACGCGCGGCCCCGACGACGCCGGGTTCGATGCCAGGTCGACGGACGGCTTTGCGGTCTGAGTCGGATGCGCCATGGCGCCGACGCTAGCGGCAAGCGGTTACCGTGCGGTTAGCGATCGAGACGCCGAGCGCAGCGGAGAGATTGCAAGGCAATCACGATGCAGCGGTTTTCCCCCTCGGCCAAAAAACCACTTTGGCCGAAACGGATCAGCACCAAGGCCGCCGGCCACCGGCATACCGCCGCGCCAACCCCTCATCGACAAGCTGCTCGCCGACGCTCCGCCCATCGACCAGCACGATCCGCAATTTGCGCCCGTGCCTGTCCTCGTCGCGGTCGATGGCTTGCAGGCTGACCGCGCCGCCGTTGAGCAGCTGCCGCAGCCGCCGCGTCGCCTGGTCGCCGAGCGCCTGCTCCTGCGCGCAGCGCGGCTCGTGGGTCTCGGGCGCGTCGATGTCGGCGACCCGGATCTTTTGCCCACCGAGCCAGATCGTGTCGCCATCGACCACGCAATTGGTCCCGCCGCCGCTGTGACAAAAACCGAAGCTCGCTCGGATCGCCTTGTCGCCCGGAGTCGAGGCCACCGCCGCCGTCGCGGCGAGGCTGGGCAAGCGCGCCCCGTCAATCCAGCCGGCGCCATAAACCGTGCCGGCCAGCACCGCCGCCGCCCACAGCGGCACGAACGCCGCCCATCGGGCGCGCCTGCGCCGGGCTTCCGGCCAGAATCGCGTGACATCGCCGCGGCCGCGCGGCCACCGAGCCTTCCTACGCACAACAACCTCCGAGCAGGTCGGCGGCAATACTAACCGAACGGCGCGGCGCCGCAACAACCTGGGATAGGCTCAACGCCGTCCGGCAGCTCGCCTCTTGGGCGCGACCGCCGCTTCGGCCCGCAGGCGAATCCGCTCCTGGACCTCGGACGTGTTGTCGACCGTCACTCCGTTGCAGCGGACGTGGCACAGGGACAGGGTGTCGAGCGCGCGCCCCTTCGACTTGGGACCGGTCTGCAAGATCGTCGCCGCCTGGTCGTGGCCGGGCGGCAGGTCGAAGCTCATCGGCCGCCGGCACCGCCGGCAATCGTCGCCGTCGCGCTCGCGCAGCTCGGCGAACCGCAGCCGCTGCTGGTCTCGCTTGAACCGCCACGGGTTGAGGAATCGGGCGATGGCCATCTCGCGACGATACCGCGCGGATATTTCAAAACCGTTGCCGGACCCTCAGGCCGGCAGTGCCGCTCCCGCGACCGGCACCGCCGGCCGCTTGCCCGCGTTCCACCCGGCCCAGCTGGTCGCCGCGCCGATGGCCATGCCGGTCAGCACCACCGCCGCGCTCGGCACCTGGCCGATCACCGTCAGCATCCGCTCGAGCACGGCATTGTCGGCCATCAGCCCCATGGTCAGCATCTGGGCGACGATGAATCCGCCGGCGACCAGGAAGGGGTTCGCCTTGGCCCGGTACTTGAGCCAGATAGCGGCGACGAACACGAGCGAGACCGCCATCGCCCATTCGATCGACGGGATCAGCCGGTCGAAATCCTGCGGGCCGCGGATGGCGAAGGCCGGGATGACCATTCCCATCACCCGGCTGAACGGCGATTCGAACAGGATCAGCGGCGTCGCCAGCATGTAGCCCGAGTGGAGCCACACCTTGCGGCGATATTTGAGCGCCCGGTAATAAAGGACGACATAAGCGGCGATGGCGAGCGCCAGGCCGATCAGGAACTGGGCTCCGAACTGAGTCCGCGCCGGGTCGTCGCCGGCGACAAAGCCCTTGCCGGTCAGGTCGATGATCGCCGCCAGCCCGCCGATCAGGAAGGGGAACAGCAGCAGGCTCGACTTGCCGACGGCGCGGTGCAGCGGCAGCTGCTCCTTGTGCACGGTCCAGCTCTGCGCGAGCACCATCAGCACCCACAGGCTGGCGGCGACTCCGTGGGCGTGGAACTGCCAGGGGACGCTGCCCCATTTGGCAAAATAGCTCGGCCAGAATCCGGCGGCGATCACCGCGATGACGGCGAGCACGTAATAAGGCGCGTGGCGATATGGCATGGGTACCCCCGTTCCCGCTGCTCGCGAAGGCATAGCATTGCGTCGCCGCATGGCAAATGCCTGCTTTCGTGCCGGCCGCTTGCTCGTCCTACCTCGGGTCGGGCGCTTCGCCTCGAGGCTCCCCGCCCCGTTTCACCTTCGCCTTCGCGGCCGCCTCGGCCTCCCTCGCCTCGCGCTCCCGCTTGGCCTCCTGGTAAAGCTCATATTCGGTCGGCTGCGGGTCGGTGATGAACATCTTGCCGACATTCTCGCCGCGGATCGCCTTGGCGACCATGGTCGCGGCGACCAGCGCTCCGCCGATGATGTCGATCCCGGCGCCGCCCATTCCGGTGCAGCCCATCGGCCCGACGCTGGCGCAGCTGGTGTCGGCCATCCGCTCGGGCCGCTTGCGCTTGCCGCGGCGCTTGGCGCGATCCGCCTCGAGCACGTCGGGGTCGATCCGGTACCCCTGCGGCCGCGGAGCGCAGACGAAGATCTCGCCCGGCTCGATGCCCGCCGGCGCGGGTCCGCAGCCGTTGGCCGACTTCGCCGGTGCCTCGGGGTTCTTCACGACCTGGGCGGATCCGGGCGCGGCGTGCGCAGGGGCCGCAACCCCGACGAGCAATGCGATCGCGAGGGAGGGACCGGCCGGCATCCGCGCACCCTGCCGCCGGCGAGGTTGCGGCGCAATGAATGTCGTCCACCATGCGCACTTGCCTCCCGACCGGACTGCTGTAGTGCCGCCACTCGCCATGGCCGACCTGCTTCCCGTCATCGAAACCTACGAGCACCGCTGGATGCGAGCCTGGGTCGGGCGCGATTCCAAGGCGCTGAAGTCGTTGGCGGCGCGCAACTTCGTCATGCTGATTGGTTCGAAACCGCAGGTTCTGCTCGACGCGCCGAGCTGACTGGAGGCGGCGAACCACCGCTATTTGTGCAAGTCCTACCGCTTCGGCGACGTCTACGTGCGCG
>JBPCQE010000038.1:0-11264 GCA_050998435.1 Sphingomicrobium sp.
TGCCGGTGGTGGTGTCGATGGGCAATGTCGCCGCGTCGGGCGGCTATTGGGTGGCCACCGGGGCCGACTATATTTTCGCCGAGCCGTCGACGATCACCGGCTCGATCGGGGTGTTCGGAATCCTGCCCAGCTTCCAGGGCTCACTCGAAAAGCTCGGAATGGGCGCAGACGGCATCAAGACGACTCCGCTGTCGGGCGAGCCCGACCTGCTCAAGGGCCCCTCGCCCGAGGTCAGCCGGCTGATCCAGTCGTCGGTCGAATCGATCTACCGTCACTTCCTTGGCATCGTCTCGCGCTCGCGCGGCAAGCCGCCGGCCGAGATCGACCGGATCGCCCAGGGCCGGGTGTGGGACGGCGGCACCGCCCGCCAGCTCGGACTCGTCGACGGCTTCGGCGGAATGGAGGAAGCGATCGCCAAGGCCGCCGAGCTCGCCAAGCTCGATGAGGGCCAACGCGGAATCCGCTACCTCGAGCGGCCGCAGAGCCTCACCGACAGCCTGCTCGAAATGCTGGCCAACGACGATCTCGACGACGGCACCGCTCCAAACGACGCGTTCGCGACGATCGGCGGGTCGCCCGAGCACGAGCTGGCGGCGGACATCGCCGACCTGCGCTCGATCCTGTCGGGCCCGCGGATCCAGGCGCGCTGCCTCGAATGCGGGCCGGTCGCCCCGGCCGCGCTCACTCGCGGCGACAAGGGCGTGCTCGCCTTGCTCGCGGAATGGTTCTGAGGACGGCGTCCCCCACCGAGCCGCGACCGTTCGAAGGCCAGTTCACCCCCGAGGCTTAGGCTTTCGCCGCCGCCACCGCGTCGATAGCGGCAGCAGCACCAGCGCGAGCAGCGCCATCGCCAGCGCGGCGATCGCGAAGCCGATGGTCAGCGGGTTGTGGGCGTCCTCGCGGGTCTTCAGGTCCATGATGTGGAGGCCCCACATCCAGTCGTAGAACCGCCACCAGCGGGTGCGCCGGGCGACCACCTCGCCCGAGCTCGAGTCGACGTAGAAATTGGTGCCGTCGTCCATCGCCACCTGCCAGGCGGCAACCGGGCGGCGGAACTCGAGCGGCGGCTTGGCCGGATCGGTGCGGGTCGCGGATTGGACCTTGGCAGTGCCGCTGTAGCGCGCCGTCACCTCGCGCACCGCATCGGCGGCCGACAGAGGCGGCAGCAAAGCGCCCGACGCCGGGTCGGCCAGCCACGTCGGCCCGCCCGCCGCCGCGATCACCCAGCGCGGCCCGGCGGCGCGCTGCTCGAGCTTCAGCGAGGCCAGTGGAACGCCGCCGACCGCCGGCGGAACCGGCGGCAGGGCCATCCGCACCGGCCTCGGCTCGGCGAGGAGATGCTCGCCGCGCACCTCCTCGATCGGCTTGGCGACCATCGCCAGCCCTGACACCACCCAGAACAGGATCGGCAGCCCGACCAGCCAGCCGAGCCACACGTGCCAGCGGCGCAATCGTGACCGGACCGCCCCCATGCCCGCCTAGATGTGGATCGGCTTGCCGGTCACCGCCATTGCGGCTTCCTTCAATGCCTCGCTGTGCGTCGGATGGGCGTGGCAGGTGTAGGCGATGTCCTCGCTGGTCGCTCCGAACTCCATCGCCTGGGCGGCCTGGGCGATCATCGTCCCGGCGAGCGATCCGACCATCCACACTCCGAGCACCCGGTCGGTCTTGGCGTCGGCGATCACTTTGACGAAACCGTCGGTGTCGCGGTTGGTCTTGGCGCGGCTGTTGGCGAGGAACGGGAACTTGCCGGTCTTCACCTCGCCCTGCTCCTTCGCTTCCTCCTCGGTCAGGCCGACGCCGGCGATCTCGGGATGGGTGTAGACGACGCTTGGGATCACCGCGTGATTGACGATACCGGTCTGGCCGGCGATGTTCTCGGCGACCGCGATGCCCTCGTCCTCGGCCTTGTGGGCGAGCATCGGCCCGGGGATCACGTCACCGATCGCCCACACGCCCGGGACCGAGGTGCGGAACTCGTGATCGGTTTCGATCTGGCCGCGCTCGTTGGTCTTGAGGCCGATCTTGTCGAGTCCGAGCCCGTCGGTGTTGGGCCGGCGGCCGATTGACACCAGCACCGCATCGGCCTCAATCGTCTCCGAGGCTCCGCCTTTCGCCGCCTCGACGGTCAAGGTGACGGTCGCGCCGTTGACCTTGGCGCCGGTGACCTTGGTCGAGGTGCGGATATCGAACCCCTGCTTGTTGAAGATCTTTGCGCATTCCTTGCGAACTTCGCCGTCCATCCCGGGCAGTATCTCGTCGAGGAACTCGACCACCGTCACCTGGCTTCCGAGCCGGCGCCAGACCGAGCCGAGTTCGAGCCCGATCACTCCGCCGCCGATCACCACCAGCCGCTTGGGCACCTGCGGCAGGGCCAGAGCGCCGGTCGAATCGACGATCCGCCCGCCGTCATTGTCGACCTCGACTCCGGGCAGCGGAGTGACCGACGAACCGGTCGCGATCACCACGTTCTTCGCCCTGACCGCCCGGTCGCCGACCTTGACCTTGTTGGGGGCCTCGAACGCGGCGGCGCCTTTCAGCCACTCGATCTTGTTCTTCTTGAACAGGAACTCGATTCCGCCGGTCAGCTCGCCGACCGCTTTCGCCTTCTCGCCCTGCATCGCCTCGAGGTTGAGGCTCGCACCGGCGATCTCGATTCCGAACTTGACCAGCGCCCCGCTTTTGGCTTCCTCGTACAGCTCGGATGCGTGCAGCAGCGCCTTGGACGGGATGCAACCGACGTTGAGGCAGGTGCCGCCGAGCGTCGCGCGGCTTTCGGCGCACGCGGTCTTGAGGCCCAGCTGGGCGGCGCGGATCGCGGCGACATAGCCGCCCGGCCCGGCGCCGATCACCAATAGGTCGAAGTCGAACTCGTCAGCCATTCTATGTCTTTCGTGCGAGGACCTAGAGGTCGATCAGCAGGCGCGTCGGGTCCTCGATCGCTTCCTTGACCCGGACCAGGAACGTGACCGCCTCGCGCCCGTCGACCAGCCGGTGGTCGTAGCTCAGCGCCAGATACATCATCGGCCGCACCACCACCTCGCCGTCTCTCACCACCGGCCGCTCCTCGATCCGGTGCATTCCGAGCACCGCCGATTGCGGCGGGTTGATGATCGGCGTCGACAGCAGGCTGCCGAACACGCCGCCGTTGGAGATGGTGAAAGTGCCGCCCTGCATCTCCTCGATGCCCAGCGTGCCGTCCTTGGCGCGCTTGCCATAGTCGGCGATGGTCTTTTCGATCTCGGCGAAGCTCATCGCCTGCGCGTTGCGGACCACCGGCACCACCAGCCCCTTGGGCGCCGACACCGCGACCGAAACGTCGAGATAGTCGTGATAGACGATCTCGTCGCCGTCGATGCGGCCGTTGACCGACGGCACGTCGCGCGTCGCCAGCGCCACGGCTTTGACGAAAAAGCCCATGAAGCCGAGCCGGATTCCGTGCTTCTTCTCGAACAGATCCTTGTAGCGGGTGCGCGCCTCGATCACCGCCGACATGTCGACGTCGTTGAACGTGGTGAGCAGCGCCGCGCTGTTCTGCGCTTCCTTGAGACGCGCGGCGATGGTCTTACGGAGCCGCGACATCTTGACGCGCTCTTCCTTGCGCTCGCCGGTCGCAGCGGGCGCGGGAGCCGGGGGCTTCGGCGCGGGCGCCGGTGACGGTGCGCTGGGATCCGGCGCCCTGGCTTGCGGAGCCGGCTGGGCGCCGCTTTTCTGCGCCTCGGCGGCGGCGATCACATCATCCTTGGTCAGCCGTCCGTCCTTGCCGCTCCCTTTGATCTTCGACGGGTCGACGTGATGCTCAAGCACCGCCCGCCGAACCGCCGGCGACAGGGTCGTGACGGTGTCGCCGAAGTGCGCTTCCTCAGCGCCAGCGGGCGTATCGGCGGCGCTCGCCGGCCGAGCGGGCTCGGGCGCATGCTCGTCGCCGCGCAATTGCGGGGTCTCGCCCGCCCCGGCGGGATTGGTGGTCGCGTCGGCGGCTTCAGCGGCCGGCGAGCCCGCGCCCGCGGCGGCGGGAACGGCCGTGGCTTCCCCGCCTTCTTCGATCCGCGCGATCACCGTCCCGACCGCGACCGTGTCGCCTTCCTTGACCAGCGCCTCGCCGAACACCCCGGCGACCGGCGAGGGCACCTCGACCGTCACCTTGTCGGTCTCGAGGCTGGCGATCGGCTCGTCGGCGGCGACCGCCTCGCCGGGCTTCTTGAGCCATTGGGCGAGCGTGCCTTCGGTGATCGACTCGCCGAGCGTCGGGACCTGAACGTCAGTCGCCATGATGTTCCTTTACCTTGGCCGGGGCTGAGCCGTCGTCGCGGCTGCTATGCCCGAGAGCAGCGGCGATCAAGGCCGCCTGCTCGGCCGCGTGCCGCTTGGCGAGGCCGGTGGCGGGCGACGCCGCGGAGTCGCGGCCGGCAAATAGCGGCCGCATGCCCTTGAACCCGGCCTCCGCGAGGCAGCATTCGAGAAGGTCCTCGACGAAAAACCAGCCGCCGTCGTTCTTCGGCTCTTCCTGCGCCCAGATCAGCTGCTCGAGCCTGGGCATCGCTTTCAGCCGCTTGACCAATGGCTCGGACGGGAACGGGTAGAGTTGCTCGATTCGGACGATCTCGACTCCCAGGTCGCCCGACTGGTCGCGGGCTTCCATCAATTCGTAGGCGAGCTTGCCCGAGCACAGCACCAGCCGCCGGGTGTCGCCTTCGCCCGGCCCGTTCAAATCGCTGAGGATCCGCCGGAAATGGCTCTGGCCGGTGAACTCGCCGATGTCCGAGACCGCCAGCTTGTGCCGAAGCAGCGACTTGGGAGTCATCAGGATCAGCGGCTTGCGGAAATCGCGCAGCAGCTGGCGGCGAAGGATGTGGAAGTAATTAGCCGGAGTGGTGCAATTGGCGACCTGGAGATTGTCCTCGGCGCACAATTGTAGATAGCGCTCGAGCCGCGCCGAGCTGTGCTCGGGCCCCTGCCCCTCAAAGCCGTGCGGCAGGAGCATCACCAGTCCGCTGGCGCGCAGCCACTTGGCCTCGCCCGAGGCGATGAACTGGTCGACGATGGTCTGGGCGCCGTTGGCGAAGTCGCCGAACTGCGCTTCCCACAGCACAAGGGTGCGCGGGTCGGCGATCGAATAGCCGTATTCGAAGCCGAGCACCCCGAATTCGCTCAGCGGCGAATCGCGGACTTCGAAGCGGCCGCCTTCGACCGAGCACAAAGGGATGTATTTCTCGCCGCTCGCCTGGTCGTGCCACACCGCGTGGCGCTGGCTGAAGGTGCCGCGGCCGCTGTCCTGCCCCGACAGCCGGACGTTGTGCCCCTCGATGATCAGGCTTCCGAACGCCATCGCCTCGGCAGTCGCCCAGTCGAAGCCGGTGCCGCTGTCGAACATCGCCTGCTTGGCATCGAGGATGCGCTGAAGGGTCTTGTGGATGGAGAACTTGTCGGGGACCCGGGTCAGCGCCTCGCCGAGCCGCCGCACCGCCTCATCGCCGATTGCGGTCGGCGTGTTGCGCCGGCCGAGCACAGGCTCGCCGGGCCTCCCGAGCCCTGCCCAGCGGCCCTCGAACCAGTCGGCCTTGTTGGGCAAATAAGAGGTCGCGGCCGTGAACTCTTCCTCGAGATGGTCGACGTACGCCTTGCTGTGCCGCTCGATCCATTGCGCATCGACGACGCCCTCGCCGATCAGCCGCTGACCGTACACCTGGCTGACCGGCGGGTGCTTGCGGATCGCCGCGTACATCAAGGGCTGGGTGAAGCTAGGCTCGTCGCCCTCGTTGTGGCCGAACCGCCGGTAGCACCACATGTCGATGACGATGTCGCGCCCGAACTGATGGCGGAACTCGATCGCCAGCTTGCAGCAAAAGGTCACCGCTTCCGGGTCGTCGGCGTTGACGTGAAGGATCGGCGCCTGGATCGCTTTGGCCATGTCGGAGGGATAGGGCGACGAGCGCGCGAACTGCGGGCTCGTCGTGAAGCCGACCTGGTTGTTGATGATGAAGTGGATCGTCCCGCCGGTGCCGTAGCCGGGCAGGTCGGAGAAGCCGAGGCACTCGGCGACCACGCCCTGGCCGGCGAACGCCGCATCGCCGTGGAGCAGGATCGGAAGCACCGTCCTGCCGTGCTTGTCGCCCTTGGCGGTCATCACGGCGCGCGCCTTGCCGAGCACCACCGGGTCGACCGCTTCGAGATGCGACGGGTTGGGAAGCAGCGACAAGTGCAGCTTGTTGCCGTCGAACTCGCGGTCGCTGGACGTGCCGAGATGGTATTTGACGTCGCCCGAGCCGCCGACGTCGGCCGGGTTGGTCGCGCCGCCGGCGAATTCGTGGAAGATTGCGCGATAGGGCTTGCCGATGACGTTCGACAGCACGTTCAGCCGGCCGCGGTGGGACATTCCGATGGCGACGTCGGTGACTCCATATTGCCCGCCGTATTTGAGCACCGCCTCGAGCCCTGGGACGGCGCTTTCGCCGCCGTCGAGGCCGAAGCGCTTGGTGCCGACATATTTGCGGGCGAGGAACTTCTCCCACTCCTCGGCCTCGATCACCTTGGCGAGGATCGCCTGCTTGCCCTCGGGGGTGAACTGGACGGTGGCTTCCTTGCTCTCGATCCGGTCCTGGATGAAGCGCCGCTCCTCCAAATCGTTGATGTGCATATATTCGAAGCCGATATGGCTGCAGTAGGTCTCCTGGAGCACGGACACGATCTCTCGAACCGTCGCCTGCTCGAACCCCAGGACTCCGCAAATGTAGATCGGACGATCGAGGTCGGACTCGGTGAACCCATGATAGGCGGGGGTCAGGTCGGCCGGGCAATCGCTGCGGTGCAGGCCGAGCGGATCGAGCCTCGCCGCAAGATGGCCGCGAACGCGATAGGTGCGAACCAGCATCATCGCTCGAATCGAATCGTCGGCCGCCCGGCGAACCGCGGCGGGATCAGCGCCCGCGGCCTCGGCCTTGCCCTTCACCGCCTCGGCAAGCTGTTCGATCGCCGCCTCGGTCGGGTCGAGCCCGAGGTTGACCTCGTCGAGCTCGGCGACCGGCCAGTTCGACCGCGCCCAGCTCGGGCCCGCGTCGCGTTCGTTGCTGACTGCGTCCATTACCCGGGCACTAACTCTTCAAAAGCTGTTTGAGCGTCCTGCCCAGTTCAGATGGGCTCGGGCTGACGGTAATTCCAGCCGCCTCCATCGCCGCGATCTTGTCCTCGGCTGCGCCCTTGCCACCCGAGACGATCGCCCCGGCGTGGCCCATCCGCCGCCCGGGCGGAGCGGTGCGCCCGGCGATGAAGCCGACCACCGGCTTGTTGCGCCCGCGCTTGGCCTCGTCGGCGAGGAATTGCGCGGCGTCCTCCTCGGCGGCACCGCCGATTTCACCGATCATCACGATCGATTGCGTCTCCTCGTCGGCGAGGAACAGCTCGAGCACGTCGACGAAGTTGGTGCCGTTGACGGGGTCGCCGCCGATCCCGACCGCGGTCGATTGGCCGAGCCCCTCGTTGGTGGTCTGGAACACCGCCTCGTAGGTCAGGGTGCCGGAGCGGCTGACGACCCCGACGCTGCCCTTGGAGAAGATGTTGCCGGGCATGATCCCGATCTTGCACTCGTCGGGGGTCAGAACGCCCGGGCAGTTGGGCCCGATCAGCCGCGACCTGGAGCCCGAGAGAGCGCGCTTGACCTTGACCATGTCGAGCACCGGGATGCCCTCGGTGATGACGACGATCAGCGGCACCTCGGCGTCGATCGCCTCGAGGATCGAGTCCGCGGCAAACGGCGGCGGCACGTAGACCACGCTGGCGGTGGCGCCGGTCGCTTCGGCCGCGTCGCGCACCGTGTCGAACACCGGCAGCCCGAGATGCTCGCTGCCGCCTTTGCCGGGCGTCACCCCGCCGACCATCTGAGTCCCGTAAGCGAGCGCCTGCTGGGTGTGAAACGTGCCGGTGTCGCCGGTCATCCCCTGCGTGATGACGCGGGTTGTGCGGTCGACGAGGATGCTCACGTGGTTGCCTTCGCTTTCTTTACCAGTCGTCCTACAACAAAGCTCACGATCGCGGGGATTACGATGGCGGCGAAGACGACGGGACTTCCAGCCGCTAATCCCCAAAGCGGCACTGCAACGACAATTGCTAGGACAATGCACGCAAGGCCGATCACTCGGGAAACGTAGCTTGCAGCTCCGGCGACCAGCGCGATCGCACCCATCCAGAAGACGTCGATCATCAGGCCAGCGACGCGTCGATCTGCTTGCACGCCACCAGCAGCTCTTTGACCGCGTCGACGCTGACCTGGAAATTGGCCTTGGCAGTCTCATCGAGCTGGATCTCGACGATGCGCTCGACGCCCTCGGCGCCGATCACCACCGGAACCCCGACGTACAAGTCGTCGACGCCGTACTGACCGGTCAAATGCGCGGCCGCGGGAAGCACCCGCTTCTTGTCCTTCAAAAAGCTCTCGGCCATCGCGATCGCGGCGGTCGCCGGCGCGTAATAAGCGCTTCCGGTCTTGAGCAGCGCGACGATCTCGCCGCCGCCGCCGCGGGTGCGCTTGACGATTTCGTCGATCCGCTCGCTGGTCGACCAGCCCATCTTGACGAGGTCGGGGATCGGAATCCCGGCGACGGTCGAATATTCGACGATCGGCACCATCGTGTCGCCATGCCCGCCGAGCACGAAGGCGGTGACGTCCTCGACGCTGACCTTGAACTCCTCGGCGAGGAAATGGCGGAAGCGAGCGCTGTCGAGCACTCCGGCCATGCCGACCACGCGGCTGTGGGGAAGCCCCGAAAATTCCCTCAGCGCCCACACCATCGCGTCGAGCGGATTGGTGATGCAGATGACGAAGCTTCCGGGCGCGTGGGTGCGGATGCCCTCGCCGACCGCCTTCATCACCTTCAAATTGATGCCGATGAGATCGTCGCGGCTCATGCCCGGCTTGCGCGCTATTCCGGCGGTGACGATGCACACGTCGGCGCCGGCGATGTCGGCATAATCCGACGAACCCTTCAAATTGGCGTCGAAATCGTCGACCGGCCCGGCCTGGGCGATGTCGAGCGCCTTGCCCTCCGGAATGCCCTCGGCGATGTCGAACAGGACGATATCGCCGAGCTCGCGCATCGCCGCCAAATGGGCGAGTGTTCCGCCGATCATCCCGGCGCCGATCAGCGCGATTTTCCTGCGAGCCATGAAGCCTGTGCTTTCCTCTGCCTGGTTTGGGCCGTGCCGGGCCGGCGCTCGGATTGTGCGCGCCTCTAGACCGCCCGCGGAAGCCGGGCAACCGGCTCGCGGGCTATTTGGCTTCGCCCTCGAGTAGGCTGAGGATGTTGCCGTCGGGATCCTTGAACCAGGTCGTCTTCATCCCATCGGCAACATAGAGATCGCCCTGCTTGACGAGCCCCGGCATGTCATATTGTTCGAATAATACGCCCTTGTCCTTGAGCTCGCGGACCTCGGCTTCGATGTCGCCGACCTCGAAGGTCAGCGCCGTCGCCTTGTTGGTGCCGGCGAATTCGGACCGGTAGACGCTGATCGTCGTGTCGCCGCTTTTCAGCGCAAGCACCTCGCCGCCCATTTCCTCCCTGGTCTCGAGGCCCAGTGTGTCCTCGTAGAATTTGCGCGCCCGATCGAGATCCTTGACCGCGATCATCGGCGTTGCATCCGCTTTGCCGAGCATCGTCCTTCTCCTGGTTGCCCAACCGCAAACGGGCGGTTTTGCAGCTTCGTTCCCGCCACATCGAGACAGTCCAACCTGTCCCGCAGGTGAACGGTGCCGGAACGGGGCCGTTGCGCCAATCGTTTCATCAAATGTCCGGACGAGAAGGTTCGCAATGCCCTTCCTGTTCGTCCGCCTCGAAAGGAATTGACATGAAGAAGCTGTTTCTACTCTCCGGTGCCGGCATGATGCTCGCACTCGGCGCTCCCGCGGCCGCCGACGCCAAGCCCGGCAAGGGCAAGGGGAGCGCCGCCAAGGTCCACACGAACGCCAAGGGCCATATCGACATGAACCGCAACGGCGTCGCCGACTGGCGCGAGCAGCGCCTGATCGACGCCAACGGCAACGGCACTCTCGACTGGCGCTAGCGCCTGGTCGACATCAACCGCAACGGCGTCCCCGACTGGCGCGAGCGCTGGATCGACCGCGACCGCGATGGCATCGACGACCGCCAGGAGATCATGGCCAACCGCTGGGGCGGCGCGAATTGCCCGCCGGGACTAGCCAAGAAGAATCCGCCCTGCGTGCCTCCGGGCCAGGCCGGCCGCACGTTCAACGTCGGCCAGCGGTATCCGACGAATTTCGGCTATTACTCGTACAACAACATCCCGGTCGGCGTCCGCGACGACTACGACCTCGATGATGACGACCGCTACGTCTACCGCAACGGAACGCTTTACGTGGTGGACCCCCGCACGCGCCTAATCGAGCGGATCATCAACGGCCTCATCTTCTAGGGCCCAAGACCGAACTTGAGGCGGGCCGTCCGGGCGACCGGACGGCCCTTTTCTTCGCGCCGTCCGCCATGCTAGCGCCGGGCTAGACCATAGGAGCCTGTTTTGGCCGAGTTTCGACTGCCGAAGAACAGCCGCATCACCAAGGGGCGCGCGCATCCGCCCGAAAGCGGCCAGCGGCTGAAGGCGTTCAAGGTCTACCGCTACGACCCCGACAGCGGCGCCAACCCGCGCTTCGACACCTACACCATCGACCTCGACAAGTGCGGTCCGATGGTCCTCGACGCGCTCAACAAGATCAAGAACGAGATCGACCCGACGCTGACCTTCCGGCGCTCGTGCCGCGAGGGGATTTGCGGCTCCTGCTCGATGAACATGGACGGCCGCAACGGCCTCGCCTGCACGACTCCGATCGCCGACATCAAGGGCGAGGTGAAGATCACACCGCTTCCAGCCATGGACGTGGTCAAGGACCTGGTCCCCGACCTCACCCACGCCTACGCCCAATATTCGTCGATTCAGCCGTGGCTGAAGGCCGCCACTCCAGCCCCGTCGGGCAAGGAGCGGCTGCAGTCGCCGGCCGACCGCGCGAAGCTCGACGGCCTCTACGAGTGCATTCTGTGCTTCTGCTGCTCGACCAGCTGCCCGAGCTACTGGTGGAACCAGGACCGCTTCCTCGGTCCCGCGGTGCTGCTCCAGGCCTATCGCTTCATCGCCGACAGCCGCGACGAGATGACCGGCGAGCGCCTCGACCAGCTCGAGGACCCCTACCGGCTCTACCGCTGCCACACGATCATGAACTGCGCGAATGTCTGCCCCAAGGGCCTCAACCCGGCCAAGGCGAT
>JBPCQE010000106.1:0-5470 GCA_050998435.1 Sphingomicrobium sp.
GTCGGTGCCTCGAAACGCTTCCGCCAAGGTCACCAGCCGCTCGGTCGCGTCCTCCCCGCTCTTGGGCGTGCGGTCGAGGATGACGTCCTCGCAGGCGGTGCGAAGCTCCGGATCGATGAGGTCGTAGACGTCGAGCTGGCCGGCGTTGACGATGGCCATGTCCAGGCCGGCCGGGATCGCATGGTAGAGGAACACGCTGTGCATTGCCCGGCGCACCGGCTCATTGCCGCGGAACGAGAAACTCAGGTTCGACAGGCCGCCCGAGATATGCGCTCCGGGGCAGCGGGCACGGATAATTCGCGCCGCCTCGATGAAATCGAGCGCATAGCGGCGGTGTTCGTCGATGCCGGTCGCGACCGCGAAGATGTTGGGGTCGAAGATGATGTCCTGCGGCTCGGTCCCGTCCGCGACCAGCAACTTGTAGGCGCGCTCGCAGATCGACACTTTGCGCTCGACGGTGTCGGCCTGCCCGACCTCGTCGAACGCCATCACCACGGTCGCGGCGCCGTACAAGCGCACCTTGCGGGCGAGCTCGAGGAACGGCTCCTCGCCTTCCTTGAGGCTGATCGAATTGACGATCGGCTTGCCGGACACGCATTTGAGCCCGGCCTCGATGACGCTCCACTTGGAGCTGTCGATCATCACCGGCACCCGGGCGATGTCGGGCTCGGCGGCGATGCGCTTGAGGAAAATCGTCATCGCTGCTTCGCTGTCGAGCAGCGCCTCGTCCATGTTGACGTCGATGATCTGGGCGCCGTTTTCGACCTGATCGCGAGCGACCTCGACGGCCGCGTCGAAATCACCAGACAGGATCAATTTCTTGAACTTGGCCGAACCGGTAACGTTCGTACGCTCGCCGATATTGACGAAGCGCGCGCCGGCGGCCGCCTGGTCGATGCCCGCTGCTTTCATGTCGGCCTTGTCCGCCAAATCAAGCCGCGAGGATCATCGGCTCGAGGCCGGCGAGCAGCGTGTGGCCGTCGGGGGACGGCACCGTGCGCGGCGCGCCGCTTCGAGCCGCCGCGGCGATCGCGGCAATATGAGCGGCGGTGGTCCCGCAGCAGCCGCCGACAATGTTGACCAGCCCGTCGGCGATCCACTGCGACACCTGCGCGGCGGTCTCGGCGGCTGCCTCGTCATATTCGCCGAGCTCGTTGGGCAGGCCGGCGTTGGGATAAGCCATCACCAACGTGTCGGCCCGTGCCGCCAGCGCCGCCAAATGCGGCCGCAGCTGCGCCGCCCCGAACGAGCAGTTGAGCCCGACCGTCACCGGCCGCGCGTGCCGGACCGAAGCCCAGAACGCCTCGACCGTGTGGCCCGACAAGTTGCGGCCGGAGAGGTCGGTCAGCGTCATCGAGATCATTAGCGGCAGCGGCTTGCCGAGCGCTTCGCCGGCTTCGAGCGCCGCCTTGATCCCCGCCTTGGCGTTGAGCGTGTCGAAGATCGTCTCGATCAGGATGAACTCGACCCCGCCATCGACCAGCGCGTCGATCTGCTCGCGGTAAACGGCTTTCATCGTGTCGAAATCGACCTCGCGGTAGCCGGGGTCGTTGACGTCCGGCGACAGCGACAAAGTCTTGTTGGTCGGGCCGAGCGCCCCGGCGACCCAGCGCGGCTTGCCGTCGGCTTGCGAATAACGGTCCGCGACCCCGCGCACGATCCGGGCCGCGGCGCGGTTGATGTCGGCGACATGGGCCTCCGCGCCGTAATCGGACTGGCTGATCGAATTGGCGTTGAAGGTGTTGGTAGCGAGGATATCGACGCCCGCCTCGGCGAATTCGGTGGCGATCTCTTCGACCAGCTCGGGTCGAGTCAGATTGAGCAGATCGTTGTTGCCGCGCTGATCCTTGAACAGGTCGAGCCCACGGCAATAATCCTCGCTCTTGAGCCGCCTTTCCTGGATCGATGTGCCGTAGGCGCCGTCCTTGACCAGGATTCGTTTGGCCGCTTCGGCGCGAAGGCTGTCCGCGGCGCTCATGCCGCTTTGGCCCGCACGCCGAGCAAGTGGCAGATGGCGTAGGACAGCTCGGCGCGATTCAGAGTGTAGAAGTGGAAGTGTCGAACCCCGCCCGCATAGAGCTGCGCGCACAGCTCAGCCGCAATCGTGGCCGCGACCAGCTGCCGGGCGTCGGGCAGGTCTTCCAGCCCCTCGAACAACCGGCCGACCCAGTCGGGGACCGACGTGCCGTTGATCGCGGCCATCCGGTTGATCGCCGCGAAGTTGGTCACCGGCATGATTCCGGGGAGGATTTCGACATCGATCCCGGCCGCGGCGACCTTATCCTGGAAGCGAAAGAAGCACTCCGGATCGAAGAAGAACTGGGTCGTCGCGCGGTTCGCGCCGGCATCGACCTTGCGCTTCAAATTGTCGAGGTCGGCGTCGACGCTGGGCGAATCCGGATGACATTCGGGAAAGGCGGCAACCGAAATCTCGAACGGGGCGACCTGCTTGAGGCCGGCAACCAGCTCGGCGGCGTTGGCGTATCCGCCCGGGTGCGGAGCGAATTTCGCTCCCTGCTCTGGCGGATCGCCGCGAATTGCGACGATGTGGCGCACGCCGACCTCCCAATAGGAGCGCGCGATCGAGTCCACCTCGTCGCGGGTGGCGTTGACGCAGGTCAGATGCGCCGCGGCGGGGATCGAGGTTTCGCGGACAATCCGAGCCACGGTCGCGTGGGTGCGCTCGCGGGTCGAGCCGCCCGCGCCATAGGTGACCGAGACGAAGCGCGGCGCCAGCGGCTCGAGCGTCTTGACCGACTCCCACAGCGTCTCTTCCATCTTCTCCGTCTTGGGCGGGAAGAATTCAAAGCTGACGTGGATGTCGCCGCGGGTCTCGGCGAACAGCGGCTCATGCGCGGCGAGGCTCTCCAGGCGGTTCATGCCGCCCGCCGCTGGCGCTGCGGTTGGCCCGCTTTCGCCCCCCGCCACAGGGTCACGGTCAGCTCGCCGCCTTCGAGATGCTCGACATGGTCGAGCGCCAGCCCAGCGACGGCAAACCAGCCGGCCATCACCTCGTCGTCGAACCCGAGCCGAATGTGCGCGTCGGTCGCCCGCAGCTCTTCGCGCTCATGGGCGGCGAAATCGACGATCAGCAGGGTGCCCCCGGCGCTGAGCACCCGCGCCGCCTCGGCGATCGCGGCGGCCGGCGAGTGCGCATAATGGAGCACCTGGTGGATGATGACGCTGTCGGCGCTGCCGTCGGCCAGCGGCAGCGCGTACATGTCGCCCTGGCGGAGGCTCGAGGCGATGCCCGCGGCCTCGAGCTTGACCCGCGCCAGCCGAAGCATCTCCGACGATCGGTCGATGCCGATCGCCTGGTGCGCGCGCGGCCCGAAAAGCTCGATCATCCGCCCGGTGCCGGTGCCGATATCGACCAGACGGCCGAGTTCCTTTTCCTCGATCGCGCGCTCGATCGCCTGCTCGACCTCGCTTTCGGCGACGTGCAGCGAGCGGATCGAGTCCCACACTCCGGCCTGGGCGGAAAAATAGCGCGACGCGGCCTCGGCGCGGTCGGCTCGAACCGCCTCGAGCCGCGCCGCATCGGCCGCGAACAGCGCCTGGGTCGGCGAGTCCGCCCAGCGGTCGAGCAGAGCGAACATCGGCCCGGTCCGCCCGGGATCGGCCAGCGTCAGGAACACCCAGCTGCCTTCCTTTCGCCGCTCGACGACCCCGGCGTCGGCGAGGATCTTCAGGTGGCGCGAGACCCGCGGCTGGCTCTGGCCGAGGACCAGCGCCAGCTCGCCGACCGACAGCTCCATGATCCTGAGCAGCGCCAGGATTCGCACCCGGGTCGGGTCGGCCAGGGCCTGGAACAGGTCGGCGAGCGGAAGCGTAGGAGTCACCAGATAAGGATATAAAGATATCTTTATATGGGTCAAATCATCGCCGCTTCGGCGGGCCGTTCATATGCGACGAACCGATGGCCGGGGCCAATTATGGCAATTGCGTGGCACACTGCTCGTCTGTATGGGCGCGCGCTGACCTGTTCGTTTTGCACGACAGGTCGAGGCCCGTGCCCGGTTTTTTGGGGGCATTTGAAGGAGTGGAACGATCATGAAGACATTTGCTGTGACCGTTGCGGTCCTCGCGCTCGGCCTCGCCGCGTGCGAAAGTCGGACCGAGGAAGCCGTCGAGAACGACACCAACGTCGAGAACGCCGTGGAAGCGGACACCAATGCTGCAACCAATGATGCAGCCATGGCCGCCGACAATGCGCTCGATTCGGCCGGCAACGCCATCGAGGACGCCGGCAATGCCGTCGAGAACGCCGGCGAGGCGGTTGAGAACGCGGCCGACTAAGCATTCGGTCTAGAGAGAACTGGAGGGCCGTCCGCACCCGGGGCGGCCCTTTTTTCATTCTCGGGCAAAGTGCTACTTTGCCCGAGTGACGCGCGCCGCCCTCTCGATCCTGTTGCTGCTCGCCGGTTGCGGCGACGACCGGCCGCCGGCGCCGACGGCCGAGGAATCTGAGCAGCTCGACGAGGTCGAGGATCTGCTCAACCAGGAAGCGGAGAATCAAGAAGGGCCGGAGGATCGCTCCTCCGGCCCCTCTCAATAGTCGGACTGAACGTCCGGCCGATGGAGCTTCCTTAGAAGTCCATTCCGCCCATTCCGCCCATGCCGCCGCCGCCCATCGGCATCGCCGGCTTGTCTTCCGGAAGCTCGCTGACCGCCGCCTCGGTGGTGATCAGCAGTCCGGCGACCGAGGCCGCGTCCTGGAGCGCGGTTCGAACGACCTTGGTCGGGTCGATCACGCCGGCCTTGACGAGGTTCTCGTAGACCTCGGTCTGGGCGTTGAAGCCCATCGCCTGGTCCTTGCCCTCGAGCAGCTTGCCCGAGATCACCGCGCCGTCATGGCCGGCGTTCTGGGCGATCTGGCGAAGCGGCGAGTAGAGCGCCTTGCGGACGATATCGACGCCGCGCGTCTGGTCGTCGTTGACGCCCTTCAATCCCTCGAGCGCCTTGGTCGCGTAGAGTAAGGCGGTACCGCCGCCGGGGACGATGCCTTCCTCGACCGCGGCGCGGGTCGCATGGAGGGCGTCGTCGACGCGGTCCTTGCGCTCCTTGACCTCGACCTCGGACGCTCCGCCGACCTTGATCACGGCAACACCGCCGGCCAGCTTGGCGAGGCGCTCCTGGAGCTTCTCCTTGTCATAGTCGCTGGTGGTGTTTTCAATCTGCTGGCGGATCGCTTCGGTACGCGCCTTGATGGTCTCGGACGTGCCGGCGCCGTCGACGAGCGTGGTGTTGTCCTTGTCGATCGTAATCCGCTTGGCGGTGCCGAGCATCGCCGTGGTGACGTTCTCGAGCTTGATCCCGAGATCCTCGCTGATCATCTCGCCGCCGGTCAGGATGGCGATGTCCTCGAGCATCGCCTTGCGGCGATCGCCGAAGCCCGGCGCCTTGACCGCCGCGACCTTGAGGCCGCCGCGCAGCTTGTTGACCACCAGGGTCGCCAGTGCCTCGCCTT
>JBPCQE010000128.1:0-6698 GCA_050998435.1 Sphingomicrobium sp.
CGAGCTCCAGGAAAAGCTGCTTCGCGAGGCCGACGAGGCGCGCATGTCTGCGCTCGAGGAAGCCCGCCGCCGCGACGCCCGGGTCAAGGTCGAGCAGACCGAGGACGAGAAGCGCCGAGCGGGGGAAAACCGCCGCACCGGGGAGGAGGCCGTCGAGGCGGCGCGGCTGCAGGAGGCCGAGCCGCAAATCGAGCCTGTTCCCGAGCCCGCGCCGGTCGCCGAGGAGCGCACCCCCGTCATCGAGGACGAGGACCAGCGCGGCTTCCGCCGTCCCGGGGCGCCGGCGCCCAAGCGCACCGAGCCGGCGCGTCCGCCGCGGAACCGCGAGGACCGCCGCCATTCGGGCAAGCTGACCGTCACCCGCGCTTTGTCCGGCGAGGACGACAGCCGCGCGCGCTCGCTGGCCGCGCTGCGCCGCTCCCGCGAAAAGGAAAAGCGCCACCACCAGCAGGCCGGCCCGGCGGCCAAGCAAGTCCGCGACGTCGTGGTCCCCGAAGCGATTACCGTCCAGGAGCTCGCCAACCGAATGGCCGAGCGTGCCGCCGACCTCGTCAAAGCCCTGTTCAAGATGGGCATGCCGGTAACGGTCACCCAGACCATCGACCAGGACACCGCCGAGCTGCTGGTCACCGAGTTCGGGCACAGCATCAAGCGCGTCAGCGAGGGCGATATCGAGATCGGCATCGGCGATGACGAAGACGCTGCCGAAAGCCTGCAGCCGCGCCCGCCGGTGGTGACCATCATGGGCCACGTCGACCACGGCAAGACGTCGCTGCTGGATGCGATCCGCGGCGCCAATGTCGTCTCGGGCGAATCCGGCGGCATCACCCAGCATATCGGCGCCTATCAGGTGACCGTGCCCGACAAGTCGAAGGTCACCTTCCTCGACACGCCGGGCCACGAAGCGTTCACCGAGATGCGGGCTCGCGGCGCCAACGTCACCGACATCGTCGTTCTGGTGGTCGCCGCCGACGACGGCCTCAAGCCGCAGAGCATCGAGGCGATCAACCACACCCGCGCCGCCGGAGTGCCGATGATCGTCGCCATCAACAAGGTCGACAAGCCCGACGCCAAGGCGCAGCGGGTGCGCGAAGAATTGCTCCAGCACGAAGTGATCGTCGAGGCGATGGGCGGCGAGGTCCAGGACGTCGAAGTCTCCGCGACCAAGCAAACCAACCTCGACAAATTGCTCGAGGCGATCGCGCTCCAGGCGGAGATCCTGGAGCTTAAGGCGAACCCGGAGCGCGCCGCCGAAGGCACGGTGGTCGAGGCCAAGCTCGACAAGGGCCGCGGGCCGTTGGCGACGGTGCTGATCCAGCGCGGCACGCTCAGGGTCGGCGACGTGTTCGTTGCCGGCGCTTCGAGCGGCAAGGTTCGGGCGATGATCGACGACAAGGGGCGCCAGGTTAAGGAAGCCGGCCCGTCGGTCCCGGTCGAGGTCCTCGGCCTGTCCGCGGTTCCGGCCGCCGGCGAGCCGTTCACGGTGGTCGAGAACGAGGCTCGTGCGCGCGAGGTCGCCGCCTACCGCCAGGGGCTGCTCGACCGCAAGCGCACGACCAGCGCGCCGGTCAGCCTGGAGAACATGTTCGCATCTCGAGCGTCCTCGACCATGGAGTTCGCGCTGGTCGTCAAGGCCGACGTCCATGGCTCGATCGAGGCGATCGTCCATGCGCTCAACCGGCTGTCGACCGATGAAATCCGGGTGCGCATCCTGCACTCGGGGGTCGGCGCGATCACCGAGAGCGACGTCACTTTGGCCGGAGCCAGCGGAGCGCCGATCATCGGCTTCAACGTCCGGCCCAACGCCAAGGCGCGCGAGATCGCCGAGCGGAGCAAGGTCGAGCTTCGCTATTACGACGTCATCTATCACCTGACCGACTGGGCGAGGGGCGCGATGGCCGGCGAGCTCGGTCCGGAGATCATCGAGACCGTCGTCGGCCGCGCCGAGGTCAAGGAAGTCTTCCCCGCCGGCAAGAAAGACAAGGCGGCCGGCCTGCTGGTGCTCGAAGGAGTCATCCGCAAAGGGCTGCACGCGCGTCTCACGCGCGAGGACGTCATCGTCAGCAAGACCACCATCTCGTCGCTTCGCCGCTTTAAGGACGATGCGGCGGAGGTCCGGGCGGGCATGGAATGCGGCGCTCTCCTCGCCGACACCAACGACATCAAGCCGGGCGATCATCTCGAAGTGTTCGAGACCGAGGAGCGCGCCCGGACGCTTTAGGCGATGCGCAAGGTCGAAACCCCGGAAGGCCGCTCGGTCCGGCTGCTGCGCGTCGGCGAGCAGGTGCGCCACGCGCTGTCGGCAATCCTGATGCGCGGGGATGTGCACGACGAGACCCTCGCGTCGCATCTCGTCAGCGTCACCGAGGTGCGGATGTCGCCCGACCTGCGCCACGCGACCGTGTTCGTGAAGCCGTTGCTCGGCCAGGACGAGGATGTCGTGCTCAAGGCGCTGAAGACGCACACGGCTTTCTTCCAGAAGGAAGTGGCGCGGCGGATGACGACCAAATATGCGGCGAAGTTGAAGTTCCTCGCCGACGAAAGTTTTGACGAAGGCGGCAAGATCGACGCCCTGCTGCGCGATCCAAAAGTCGCGCAGGATATCGGCAAGGAATGAGTCCGCTCGACGAGCCGATGACCGGCGACGGCTGCCGCGCCGAGCGGCTGACCGAAGCGCACCGCGACCAGCTGCGCGAAGCCTGCTCCGAAGATCCGGAAATCTGGCAAATCTACTACATCAGCTACGCGCCCGAGCATTTCGACGCGAGCTTCGAAGCCTTGCTGAAGCGCCCGTGGATTCCGTTCGCTCTCTACGATGGCGATCGGTTCGTCGGCATGAGCTGCTAACTCAACATCGACGACGACCGGCAGCCGCTCGAGATCGGCAGCACGTTCTACCGGCCCTCGCACCGCGGCACGGGCTTCAACCGGCGCTGCAAGGACATGATGCTGCGCCACGCATTCGACCGCGGCTACCGGCGCATCGAGTTCCGCGTCGACGGGCGCAACGAGCGCAGCCAGGCGGCGATGAAGAAGCTCGGCGCGGTGCGCGAAGGGCTCATGCGCTCCGACCGCATCACCTGGAACGGCCACGTCCGCGACACGGTCCTGTTCGCGATCTTGAAGGACGAATGGCCCGCCTGATGGCGGCTATGAGTGGAAAGCGGACGTTACGGTGTCTGCGCATGACCCGGGCGTTCGCCCGTGACACGCTGTACTCAACTAAATCATGAGCGTGAATTGACGGACGCCACCTCCTGGAAGCGCCCGTCAATTTGCTCAATCAGAACTCGAAGCCGACCCCGCCGTTTGCCCCGACGTGCTTTTCGCTGTCATAGGTGACTCCGACCTTGAAGGTGGTGGTGCCGCCCTGAAGTCGATGCGACGCGCCGATAGCCAATGCCGTCTTGCCGCGATAAGTGCCGACTCCACCGGCAATCATCGTACGGCCCTCACCGGAAGCTTGCGGAAGCCCCGCCGCTGCGAGTGCCGATGCCGTCCCTGCCCGGGCCTCCCGACCGGTGTCGCGGATGTCAAAAGACAGCCCGTCAAGCTGCGATGATAGGGCGGCGTCGGCGCTTGCGCGATTAGCGGTTTCGCTGGCGATCATGGCATTTGTCGCCGTGAGTTGCCTAACATTGACCGCATCGGTCGCCGCGACGCCATTGGCGACCCCGCCGATTGTGCGACCGCCAACATTGACCTGGTTGGCGGCCGTAGTCGCCGTGTCTGCGCCGAGCGCAACCGAGTTGACGTGGATCGCCTGGGCACCTTGGCCCAGTGCGGTTGAGTTCAGCATAGTTGCCGACGCGCCCTGCCCTAGCGCCGTCGAATCGACGCCCGTGGCGTTGGTCTGGCGGCCGATGGCGGTCGCTTGGGCGGCGGTCGCCTCGGCGCTATTGCCAAGCGCGGTGGTGTTGTTGGCGGTAGCGTCCGCTTCCCAGCCAATTGCAGTGCTGCCGACCCCGGTCGCGCTGGAATCGCCGCCGATCGATGTGGCGTGGACGCCCGTCGCCCGAGCCTGACTGCCGATTGCGATATTGTCGTCGGTCGCGCCCGCACCGGTCGTGTTCTGTGCCAGCGCACCGTCACCGATGGCGATCGCATCGACCCCGTTGGCAACCGCTCCGTCGCCGTCACCATCGCCGTCGCCGCCGATCGCGATAGCGCCCACTCCGCGCGCTTCGGAATCTCCACCGACGGCTACCCCGGCGCGGTCCGTAGCGAGAGCCCCGAACGAGCCCCCGTCGAGATTGCCGCCAACGGCGATGCCGCCGGCTGCGAGGGCAGCGGCCTGGGTTCCGACCACCGTGGTCTGGGTTGCCCCGGCCGTTGCGCCCTGGCCACAGGCGAGGCTGCCGGCGCCCGTCGCGGTGGCGCCGTCAGGAGTGTCGCCGGCATCGGCGAAACCGTTGGCGTTGGTGTCGAGCAGGCACCGGTCTTGCGATGACGCTGGACTTGAGATCGAAAAGGCGGCGACGGTCGCTGCTGACGCAGCGAGCAGAATCTTGAGCTTCATGGAATATCCCTTTCACGCGCAGCAGGATGCAACGCCTCACGAGATACGGAAGCGCGTGGGATGCGGGTGCATTGTAATCGACTAAAGGTAGCAAACGGCGTCTAGAGCAACGACGCGGTGGCCGGTCTGACGCCACCGGGCTAACACAGCGCTCAAATGGCCAAGCTTTATTTCTATTTTGCGGCAATGAACGCCGGGAAGTCGACGACACTGCTTCAGGCGGACTTCAACTATCGCGAGCGCGGCATGCAGACGATGTTGTGGACCGCAGCGCACGACAACCGCTCCGGATCGGGCCAGATCGCCTCGCGGCTCGGGCTGACCATCGAAGCGCACGCTTATTCGCCCGAGGTCGACCTGTTCGACGCGGTCGGCGCGGAATTGAAGCGCCGCGACATTCACTGCGTGCTGGTCGACGAAGCGCAGTTCCTGACCCGCGCCCAGGTGCTGCAGCTGTGCCGGCTGTGCGACGAGGTCAGCCTGCCGGTGCTTTGCTACGGGCTGCGCACCGACTTCCTCGGCCAGTTGTTCGAGGGCAGCGCGGCGCTGCTCGCGCTCGCCGACGCGCTGATCGAGCTGAAGGCCGTGTGCGAATGCGGCCGCAAGGCGACGATGAACCTGCGGGTCGATGCCGACGGCCACGCGGTCGCGTCGGGCGAGCAGACCGAGATCGGCGGCAACGACCGCTATATCGCTCTGTGCCGGCGCCACTTTTTCGAGCGGTTGCGCGAAAGCGAGGCGCGCCAACTCAGCCTCGGCTTAGCGCGCCGCTAGATGCAGGGCTAATGCTCAACGGCTGGATCATCCTCAACAAACCGGTCGGGCTCGGCTCGACCCAGGCGGTCGGGGCGGTCAAGCGGATTCTGAGGGAAGCGGGCGAGCCGAAGACCAAGGTCGGCCACGGCGGTACGCTCGACCCGCTGGCCAGCGGGGTGCTGCCGATCGCGCTCGGCGAGGCGACCAAGCTCGCCGGCAGGATGCTGGAGGCGACCAAGCAATATGAGTTCACGGTCCGGTTCGGCGAGGAGACCGACACGCTCGACGGAGAAGGTGTCGTGATCGAAACCAGTCTCCACCGCCCAACTCGGGAGGCGGTGGAAGCGGTGCTGCCGCGCTTCACCGGCCCGATCGAGCAGGTCCCGCCGGCCTATTCGGCGCTCAAGATCGGCGGCAGGCCCGCTTACCAGCGATCGCGGGCCGGCGAACAGGTCGAGATGAAGGCGCGCACCGTGACCGTGCATGAGCTGCGCGTGCTGGCGAGCAGCTCGGACGAGGCGAAAATGTCCGCCACCGTCTCCAAAGGCACCTACATCCGCTCCCTGGCCCGAGACATCGCCCTGGCACTCGGCACGGTCGGCCACGTGACCATGCTGCGGCGAACGCGGGCCGGCCCGTTCTCCCTGGAACAGGCCATTTCGCTGGACTTTTTGAGCGAAGCCGTTAAGGCGCGGCAATTCGATGGGGCGGTTCTTCCGCTTCGCGCGGCGCTGGACGACATCCCCGCCCTCCCCGTCACCCCCGGCCAGGCTCAACTGCTCCGTCACGGACAGAAGCTTGCCGGTTTCCCGGCGACGCCGGGGCTTCAGCTGGCCACCGACGACGATCGTCCGGTGGCGCTGGTCGAAGCTTCAGCAGACGGCCTCCGGGTCGTTCGCGGGTTCAACATTTGAGAAGACAGGAGTTTGACGATGTCGATCACTACCGAGCGCAAGCAGGACCTGATCAAGGAACACGGCCGCGGATCGGACGATACGGGCTCGCCCGAGGTCCAGATCGCGATCATCACCAGCCGAATCAACACTTTGACCGAGCATTTCAAGACGCACGCGAAGGACAACCATTCGCGCCGCGGCCTGTTGATGATGGTCAACAAGCGGCGCTCGCTGCTGGATTATCTCCGGCGCGAGGACGAGAAGCGGTACACCGATCTCATCGCCAAGCTGGGTCTGCGTAAGTAATTTGAAAGGGCGCCCTCGCGGCGCCCTTCGCTCAAGGAAACCTCGCAATTCGGCGAGGATTCCGTGGGGCCATTTCAATGCCCCGAACCGCTGCGGGCCGGCTTGCCCGCACTAGATGCTCCGGCGCGCATTCGGCCGCCGGGTGAAGGAAACCACATGTTCAATATGAAAACTGTCGAAATCGAGCTGGGCGGCAAGACGCTGAAGCTCGAAACGGGCCG
>JBPCQE010000146.1:0-16555 GCA_050998435.1 Sphingomicrobium sp.
CAGGCGCCGGGCGTTCGTCCCTCGAGGAGAAGCAAAATGCAGCAGCTGCCGCCATTCCCCGACGAGAATTCGCCCGAGCCGTCGCAGCCGGGACAACCGTCGCCGCCGGGCCAGCCGACCGAAGCTCCGAACGAGTCTCCGCCGACCGCACCTGACATCGACGTGCCGTCGCCGAGCTCGCCGAGCACCGACCCCTCGCCGACGCCGATTTCGCCCGTTGGCTGAATTTACCCGCGGCTGATCGAGCTGGGGCTGATCTAGCCGCGGCGGCGCGCGGAGGCGACGATCGTCTCGAAGTCGCCGATGGCGTTGCCGTAATAATGCGAGCGCGCGGCGTCGAACAGGATCATGTACAGCTTGCCGTCGATCACGGATCCGACCACCCGGCCCTTGCGCCACAGCTCGTCGCTGTCGAGATGCTCGAAGTCAAACTGGAAGCCGTTGGAGCCGAGGAATTGCCGCGGCTGCAGCGACGTCGTTCGGAAATCGATCGAGCCGCCGCGCACCCGGTACAGGCTCTCGAGCATCGCCGTGATCTCCGGAGCCGTCATATCCGCGCGGAACTTGGGCACCTGGCGGTCTTCGGTTCGCCGCTGCCGGATGAGATAGCGGCCGCTTCGCAGTCCGGTGACGAACGTCATCCCATCGAGCAGCGGCCCGTTGAGGGTCCAGTCCTCGACCTGGCGGATGTCCTCGAACAGGAACAGCCGGCGGGTCCTGTTCCACGGCCGTGGCGCAGTGACCGCCATCGAGCCGTCCCCGACCTGCAGGCTGCGCACCCGGACCAGCGAGTAATATTCGCTTCCGAACCCGCCGCCGTCGCCGAGCGACGAACAGCCGGACAGCGCCAGCGCGGTTGCGGCGAGAATCAGCTTCGGCGTGCGCATCATCGGCTTCGAGCTCCGTCTTAGCTAATCATCTGGCGAATGAACGGTGCATCCGCGGCATTCGGCTGCATCGACAAATAGCGCGACAGCGCCACTCGGCCTTCGGCCTGGCGACCCGCCTTCATCAGCGACAGGCCGTGCCAGCGCCACGCGTCGGGCGGAGCATCGGGATAAGCGACCGCGATCGCATAGCCCTGGGCCGCGCGCTGGTCGTCGCCCTGGCGATTGCGAAGGCGCCACACCTCGGCCTCGTAGAAGCGCAGCAAGCCGTTCCAGCCGTCGCGCGCCAAGGTCTCGATCAGATATTGGCTTGCGCCCGGATCGTTCAGTTTGACCTGATCGTCGAGCAGCATCTTACGGATCGGTGAGATCGCCTGGAGGTAGCGGCCGCGGCGACTGTCGTAAGTCCGGCCGGGCAAGGTCACTTCGCGCGCCGACGCTCTAAGGTCGGCGAGGCGGGATTCCGGCGACGGGTGGGTCTCGAACAGGCCGATGCGGCGCTCGCGGCGCTTGCGGCGATGCCTGGCGCTGGCGTTGAGCTCGCCGATCAGCTGCTCCCAGGTGTTGGCCATCTCGATCGCCAGATAGCCGTTCTCGGCCAGCAGCCGCGCGCCCATCGCGTCGGCTTCCGCCTCCATCACCCGGTTGTAGCGGAGCAGCGACAGGATCGTGCCGAGCTGCGCCAGCTGGGTGAGATCGCCGGTGTTGACGCCGGCCGCTCCGCCGGCGACTCCGGCGATCATCGCGCCGATCGCAAACAGGTCGGTCTTGCGCCGCGTGTCGCGCCACGACCGGATCATGTGGCGGCGCAGGAAGTGGCCCGACTCGTGGGCGATCACGCCCGAAAGCTGGGCCTCGTTGCGCATTCGCAGAAGCAGCCCGGAGAAAATTACCGTGAATCCGCTCGGGAACATGACCGCGTTGAATTCGGGAATTCGCGCCAGATAAATCCGCATGTCCTTGGCGGCCGGACCACCGACGGTGCCGATCAGGTTCTGAAGGTAGCGGATGACCTCCGGATCCTTGATCAAAAGGTTCGACCCGGCGACCTCCTCCTCGACCCGCGCCATTTGCTGCCAAAGGCCGATCTCGTCTTGCTCGGTCGGCCGGTATCCGGGACCGATCAGCGGCCCCATGTCGGCCGGGAGAATTCGCGCCTGGGCAATTCCAGTGCTCAGGGAGGCAGCGGCAACTCCGCCGCCGACCAGCAGCGAGCGGCGATTGATCTCAAAACAGCGCAAGCACATCAGCGCCTCTCCATGGCCCGGCGGACTTCACGTCCGGGCTTCATACGGCCGACTAGGCGGTCGACCAGCTGGTCGGAGCCCTGCGCAGTGCGCATGTCGCCCATCTTGATTCCGGCGATCTGGCTGCCGGTCTGGACGACGTTGAACCAGACGACCTCGCCGGTTTTCAGATCGACCAGCGAAGCATAAGCGAACTGGCCGCCGCCGCCGATGTTGGGAGCGCAGAAGCCGACGAAGCAACCGGCGATCCCGAGCACCTGGAGAGCAACTCGGCCGCCGGAGACGATATTGTCCTCGGCATACATGAACAGCGCATAGTCGAACCCGGTCGTGCGGCCGACCTCGACGGCTTGCGAGCCGAGCGTGTAGTCGAGCCCGCGCCGCGGCTTGGTTGGCAAATAGGCGCCCATATATTTGTGCAGCGCGATCGAGTTGCCGACCGCGGAATGCAGCCGCTCGAGGTCGGCGACCGTCTCCTCGCTGACTCCGGCCAGCTCGTTGCGGCGGGCAAGAATCTTCACCTTGCCGCCGCGCTCGGCCTGCTGCGAGGCCAAAGCGGCGGTGATGTTGGCGCGCGCCTGCTCGGTCCAGTCGGCGCGCGGCTCGGGCAAGCCGCCGGTGGTGATCGAATTGACGGTCACATCGGGGCGCATCACCAGCAGCCGGTAGTCGCCCTGCGGCGGAGTGAATTGCAGATCAGCGAACTGGCGCGTCTGGACGCAGCCGGCGATTGAAACGCTGAGCGCGAGTGCGAGCGCGATTCCCGAATGACGCATATTCAAACCTCCGCCATCCGCAAACCGCGGCCGCTCCCCAAATGTTCCACTGCGGCTGCCAGCCTGAACGGCAGATGAAAAAAATTAGTGTTTTTAAACGATTAGCGCGGCGGGCAAGCGACGCCCTGGATTCCGGTCAGGCACTTGCCGTCGACCGACGCGGGATCGAATCGAACGCCGAGCATTGCCGCCAGAGTCGGCATGATGTCGACCGTCTCGATCGTGTCGTTGCGGTTCGCCGCCGGCATCGCCGGGCGCCAGAACAGGATCGGCACCCGCCGGTCATTGTCCCACGGGCTGCCGTGGGTGGCGATGTAACGGGTCGTGTCGGGGATCGGCGTGACGTGCTCGCGGAGCAAGACGATGAGGTCCCCCGAACGCTCGGGGTCGAACGATGCCCGGGCCCGCTCGATCAAGGTCCAGCGGTCTGGGCTGGCGGTCGGCAGGGGGGAGCGGCGGAGCTGATCGGACGTGTACACCGCCTCCACTTGCGGGTGGGCGGTATAGGCCGCGACGGCTTCTCGCAGCGCCCGGGCGCGGTCGGCCGGCCTGAGCGCTCGGTCGAGGTAGACGTCGCCGGAAAAGTCGCCGATCAAGACCGGCCCGCTCAATCCAAGCTTGGCGGCGACGCGCTTGCCCACTTCGGGAGCCTCGAGCGCCGGATCGACGCGGACCGCGGTTTTCACCTCCTGCTGGCGAAGCCGCTCGGGAATGTCCTCGAAACCATGATCGGCGGTCAGGGCGACCGAGTAATTGATTCCGCTCTGGTCGAGCAGCTTCATGAAATCGCCGAGATCGCGGTCCAGCGACATTAATTGCAGACAGATCTCCTGGCCGCGGACGCCGTAGCTGTGACCGACATAATCGGTCGCCGACAGGCCGATCGACAGCAGGTCCGGCGAAGCGCCCTGCCCCAGCTTCATTTCCTGGATCAGGCCGGCGGCCAAGGCGAGCACCGCGCCGTCGAACGCCGGCGAGGCGCGGAATCCACTGGCATCTCCGGCCGAGCGGGCGAAGCGGCCGTCGCCGACCGGCTTGCCGCCGCCCTCGACCGCCACCGGCCGCGCCTTGTCCGAGCAAAGCTCCGGCGGCTCCAGCGGCGCTTGCGGAGCGGCGATCAGAGCGGCAACCGCGGCGTTGGCGCGGGTTGCGCTGGCCGGCACGGCCGAGCGCAGATCGCTCGCGAAGCGCTTGCCGTCCCAATACCAGCGCTGGTCGGCGAGCTTGCCGCTCATCATTACCGCCGCCCGGTCCTTGCCGGCGACCGCGACGTTGCGGCTGCCGGGCCACGTGCCCTTGAGCCGCTCGCCGAGAGTGACGCCCTTCAGATGAACCGGCGACACCGTGTAGGCAGTCGACGACGATCCGGGCACGCGCTCGTCCTCGGCGCAATAGACCGACTTGTCGGAGCGGGCCTGCGACTGGTCGGTCCAGTAGTTGGCGATGATCCCGGTGCGCGCCGGGCGCAGGCCGGTGAGCATGGTCGAGTGGCCGGGACAGGTTTCGGTCGCCGCGTGGCCTTGAAATCCGTTGCGGAACACGGTCCCTCGGGCGAGCCGCCCGAGCCCGCCGAAGAACAAAGGCCGATACTCATCGAACCGGTCGGCGGAAAAGCCGTCGATCGCCAGCACGATCACCAGCCGCGGCGCTCCCGGAGCCGGCGGCGGCGGAGCGGCCGGCTGAGCGCAAGCGGCCGCCGGCAGACAGGCCAGCAGCAGCGCCGAGACCAGGTTTCGCATGCCCATTCCTCTCGTCATCCCAATTTCGAGCGAAGCCGCTCGTTGACCATTTGCGGGTTGGCCTTGCCGGCCATCGCTTTCATCACCTGGCCGACGAAAAAGCCGAACAGAGCTTCCTTGCCCGCCTTGTACTGCTCGACCTTGTCGGGATTGGCGGCCAGCACCTCGTCGACGACGGCGTCGATCGCGCCGCTGTCGGACGTCTGCTTGAGGCCGCGCGCCTCGACAATCGCACCCGCGCCCTCACCGCTTTCGAGCATGATCTCGAACACCTGCTTGGCGAGACTTCCGGAGATCGTGCCGTCAGCGACCAGGCTGAGCAACTCGGCCGCCTGCGCCGGGCTGACGGGGCTGTCCGCAATCGTCTTGCCGAGCCGATTCAACGCTCCGTAGAGTTCCGACGCAACCCAGTTGGCGGCGGCCTTCGGCTCGGCCCCGCTGTCGAGCAAGGCATCGAACCATCGCGCGCTTTCGACCTCGGCGGTCAGCACGCCGGCGTTATACGGCGGGATCCCGAGCCCTTCGTAGCGCTTGCGCTTGGCGTCGGGCAGCTCGGGCAGCGAAGCCCGGCATTCCTCGACGAATGTCTCTGTCAATTCGAGCGGCAGCAAGTCGGGGTCGGGGAAATAGCGGTAGTCGTGCGCGTCCTCCTTGGAGCGCAGCGAGCGGGTGACGCCTTTGTCCGGGTCGAACAGCCGGGTTTCCTGGGCGACCTCGCCGCCCGCCTCGATCAGCTCGACCTGGCGGCGCGCCTCATGTTCGATCGTGGCCATCACGAAGCGCACCGAATTGACGTTCTTGGTTTCGCTGCGAGTGCCCAGCTCGCCCCCCGGCTTGCGCACCGAGACGTTGACGTCGGCGCGCATCGAGCCTTCCTCCATATTACCGTCGCACGAGCCGACATAGCGAAGAATTGCTCTTAGCTTCCGCAGATAAGCTCCTGCTTCAGCAGGCGAACGCATGTCCGGACGCGAGACGATTTCCATCAGCGCGACTCCGCAGCGATTGAGGTCGACGTAGCTCATCGTCGCGTGCTGGTCGTGCATCAGCTTGCCGGCGTCCTGCTCGACGTGGATGCGCTCGAGGCCGATGGTCTTGGTGCTGGATTCGTCCTTTTCGTCGAGCAGCACCTCGACCTCGCCCTCGCCGACCAGCGGGTGATAGAGCTGGCTGATCTGATAGCCCTGCGGCAAATCGGCGTAGAAGTAGTTCTTGCGGTCGAAGCGGCTCCAGCGGTTGATTTTAGCGTCGAGCGCAAGGCCGGTGCGGACCGCCTGGCGGATGCATTCGGCGTTGAGCACCGGCAACATCCCCGGCATCGCCGCGTCGACCAGGCTGACCTGCGTGTTCGGCTCGGACCCGAAGGTGGTCGAGGCGCCCGAGAAGAGCTTGGCGCTGGACACGACCTGGGCGTGGACCTCGAGGCCGATCACCACCTCCCACTCGCCGGTCGAGCCCTTGATTCGGTAAGGCGCGGATGCGTCAGCCATGGCTCACCACCATTTCTCCGCGCGATGGGTGAAGCCGGCGCGCTCCTCGATGGCGAGGGCGGCGCCCAGCACGCCCTGCTCGTCCAATTCGCGGCCGATCAGGTGCAGGCCGAGCGGCAGCCCCTGCTCGTCGAGACCGCCGGGCACGGACATCGCCGGCAGTCCGGCGAGACTCGCCGGCACCGCGAACACGTCGTTCAAATACATCGCGATCGGGTCGGCGCTCTTGTCGCCCAATGCAAACGCCGCGGACGGAGCGGTCGGGGTCAGGATCAGGTCGCAACTCTCGAACGCGGCGGCGAAATCGCGCTTGATCAATGTCCGAACCCGCTGCGCCTTGGTGAAATAAGCGTCGTAGAAGCCCGCCGACAGCACATAGGTGCCGATCATGATCCGCCGCTTGACCTCGGCCCCGAAACCGGCGGCACGGGTCGCTGCGTACATCCCGTCGAGGCCGCCCTGGCCTTCCTCGCGCAAACCGTAACGGACGCCGTCGTAGCGGGCGAGATTCGACGAAGCTTCGGCCGGGGCGATGATGTAATAGGTCGGAAGCGCATATTTGGTGTGCGGCAGCGAGATCTTGACCGGTTCGGCGCCGGCGTCGCGCAGCCACTCGACGCCCTTGTCCCACAAAGCGTCGATCTCCGTTGGGACTCCGTCGATCCGGTACTCGGCCGGAATTCCGACCCGCTTGCCCTTGAGATCGCTCGACAATCCCGCTTCCCACTTCGGTACCGGCCGTTCGAGCGAGGTCGAATCCCTGCTGTCGAAGCCGGCCATAGCCTCGAGCAAGATCGCGCAATCGCGCACCGTCTTCGCCATCGGCCCGGCCTGGTCGAGCGAGCTGGCGAAAGCCACAATCCCCCAGCGCGAGCAGCGGCCGTAGGTCGGTTTGATGCCGCAGATGCCGGTGAAGGCGGCCGGCTGGCGGATCGAGCCGCCGGTGTCGGTGCCGGTGGCACCGGGCGCGAGGCCGGCCGCGACCGCCGTCGCCGAACCGCCCGACGAGCCGCCGGGGGTCAGCGCAGAATTGCCGCCGTCTCGGCGCTTCCATGGGCTGATGACCGGCCCGTAGGCGCTGGTTTCGTTGGACGAGCCCATCGCGAACTCGTCCATGTTCAACTTGCCGAGCATCCCCGCCCCGGCCTTGCGGAGATTGGCGCTGACGGTCGATTCATAGGGCGGCTTAAAGCCCTTGAGGATCCGACTGCCGGCGGTGGTGTCGACGCCTTCGGTTGCGAACAGATCCTTGATGCCGAGCGGGATGCCGGCGAGCGCGCCGATCTCGCGTTTGCCGCGCGCCGCGTCGGCGGCGTCAGCGGCGGCGAGCGCATCCTCGGGCGTCTCGACGGTGAACGCATTCAGCGCCCGAGCACCGGCGACCGCGGCGTTGAACGCCTCGGCGACCTCGCGCGCGGTGAATTCGCCGCCGCGGAAGCCGTCTCGCAACTCGGCGATGGTTTTGGTGGTCAGCGACACTACTCGATGACCTTCGGCACGGCGAAAAAGCCGTGATCGGCGGCCGGCGCGTTGGCGAGCACCGCGTCCCGGCAATCGCCGTCGGTGACGGCGTCGTCGCGCAGCCGGAGCTTGAGGTCGATCACTGCGGTCAGCGGCTCGACCCCCTCGGTGTCGACCTCGCCAAGCTGCTCGACCCAGCCGAGGATGTTGTTGAGCTCGGGCGCCAGCGCGGCGATTTCCTCGTCGCTCATTGCAATTCGGGCGAGCCGCGCGATATGGCGCACCTGTTCGGGGGTGACGGACATAGCGGCGCGGCTAGCAGGGCGCCTCCGGCCCTTCAAGCGAGGCGCTACTCGAACGCTTCGCCAACGGGCTTGCCGTCGATGTACAATTGCCTGCGCTCGACGGGCCGCAGCTCAACAGGAGCAGTGGCGAGGTCGGAACGGAACGGCGGCTTGGCGATGAACCGGCTGTGGATGTCCTGCGACCAGACACCCTTGTCATTGCGCTGGAGCACCGCACTTTCGACCGTGTCGTCCTTGATCACCGGCCCGGCGATCAGCGCTCGGCGGTCGTCGACCAAGGTCACGATACAAGGCCCGACGCGGCAATAGCGTGTGGCTGCGATCGACTTCCCGAGACCGGCCGGAAGCGCGCTTCCTTCGGGAACGACGCGCAGACGGCTGTTGAGCTTGGCGGCGCTCGCGGCCACTTGGACTTCGGTTTCGACATCGTAGCGGTTCTTCGAGGCGAGCGCGGCGGTCGCCAGGAGGCGCTGGTCGGGGGGTCCGCCGCGCGCGATGTCCCGCAGTTTCCTGCGGCCGGCAGGCCCGAACTCGAAGGCCATTGCTCGCCAGTCGAACTCGTTTGCGGGCGTTCGTCCGGCGGCGAATCGCGCCATTTGCGAATCGGCGCTGATTGCTCCGAAATCGAGGATCGGCAGCGCCAGGAACAGCGCCAGCCCGCACAGGCCGATCGCAAGCCGGGTCTGCAGCGGCCGCAGCGGATCGTCGAATTCGCGGCGGCCATTGTACACCGCCCACCAGCCGGAGGCTCCATAAAGAACGGCAACCGCGACCGCGATGACGCCCCAGATGCGCTCGGGAGTCCAGCCATACTGGCCGATCCGCTGGCCGATCGAAAGCGCGGCGATAATCGCCAGCGGCAGCACCGTCATGATCAACGCCATCGCCGACCATTGCAGGACCGAGCTCGGCGCCCGCTCCGATTTGCCGTTGCCGATCACCGCGTTGGCGAGCAGGACCGCACCGGCGCCGGCGATGAGCAGCAGCGGAGTCGCCGGAATGTCCGACTCCCACAGCCCGCCGAGACCGGTGAAGGGCAGCGAGGCGAGGAACAGCACCAGCGCGGCCGCCAGGACCGGCGCGAGGACCGAGAACACCACCATCACCAGCCTCTGCAGGGTGGTCAGCAGCGCGTCCCGCTCGCGCAGCAGGCCGACCGCGGCGCCGAACGCGAAACCGGCAAGCATCCAGCCGAACCATCCCTCCTGGAGCAGGTCCGTCAAAACCTCGATGCCGATCAGGTCGAAGAGGCCGGCGATCAGCCAGGCGAGCAGGAACGAGACGCCGGTGAAGAACAGGCTGGCGGCGCCGATGACGGCATCCATCCACGCGTGTCCGTGGAGCCGCGTGTAGGGGAAGCGCCAGGCGCCCTCGTCGCGGACGGTCTGGAACAGCGGCGCCGCGATCAGCACGGCGAAAATTCCCGAAAGATAGGGCCACTCGAAGATCGTCGGATTGCTGTTGTAGCTTGCCGTGAACCAGCCGACGAAGGCGACCACCAGCCCCCATCCGGCGGCGAAGGCCAGCGACCACAGCCAGCGGTGGCGCTCGACCGTGACCACGAAGGCGAGGACGGCGATCGCGACGAAGGTCGCCGCCGCCTGCCGGACCGGTGGAATTCCCTCCGGGTAATGGTGGTCGGTGAGCCAGTTGAAGATCAGCCCGGCGACCGCACAAATCGCCCCCATGATCCAGGGCCGCAACGGCCATTCCTGAGTCTGTGTGTCGAGCCGCTCGGACATCTCAGTCTCCCCTGATAAACCTGTGGCAGCCCTCGCCGGGCGCTTCAAGCTGTGGCTCGCCTGTTGCTGAAAGGCATGAAGACGTTCTGAGGCTTTGCTGAAATGGGAAGCCATGGGCGTCCTTGCCCGGCCATGGCCCCTCCCCTAACGCCGCCGCCAATGTGCGCCCGCCGCTTCCTGTTCGTCGTCGTCATCCTGACCTTGCTCGCGGTCGCGGGAGCATTCGCCATGTTCCAGTTCGGCGAACGCGTGCTGATCAAAAGCGCCACGCCCAAGGGCCACTTCACCGCCCCGCCGCCCGAGAGCGGGCCGGACTATGCCGACAATGGCAACTGGATCGCCAGGCCCGGTCTTGCGGATGATCCATCCTGGTGGCGGCCGACCGACGAGCCGCGGCCGCTGGTGCCCAAGGGCGCGCATGCGTTCTACATCCACCCGACGACCTATCTGGAGCGCGACCGCTGGAACGCGCCGCTCGACGACCGCGCCAGCCGCGAGCGCGCGGTGCTGTTCGTGCAGAGCCAAGCGAGCGCGTTCGGCGACGTCGCCAACGTCTGGGCGCCGCGCTACCGCCAGGCCGCCTACGGAGCGTTCCTGCTCGACAACAAGGACGCGCAAGCGGCGCTAGGCCTCGCTTTTGGAGACGTCAGCCGAGCGTTCGACCGCTTCCTTTCCGGAATCCCGCCCGGCGAACCGATCATCCTCGCCGCGCACAGCCAGGGCGCGCTGCACCTGATGCGCCTGCTGAGGGAACGGGTCGCGGGCAAGCCGCTGCGCGACCGGATCGTCGCCGCTTATGTCGTCGGCTGGCCGATCAGCGTCGCCGCCGACCTACCGGCGCTCGGCCTGCCGCCGTGCCGTTCGCCGGACCAGGCCGGCTGCCTCCTGTCGTGGATGAGCTTTGCCGAGCCGGCCAATCCGAAGCTGGTCATCGACAGCTATGAAAGCTCGGCCGGGCTGACCGGCGCCAGTCGCGAGCGCGAGGACATCCTGTGCGTCAACCCGCTGACCGGGACCCAAAACGGAGCGGCGCCGCCGGCGGCCAATCGCGGCACTCTGGTCCCTTCGGCCGATCTTCGCTCGGCAACTCTGCTGTCGGGCCGAGTCGGGGCGCGCTGCGACAAGGGGCTGCTGATCCTCGAAGGCGGGATCCCGCTGCTTGGCCCCTACATGCTGCCGGGCAATAATTACCATGTGTACGACTATGCCTTGTTCTGGGACTCGGTGCGCACGGATGCGCTGCGCCGCGAGCGCGAGTGGCAGGCGCGGCGATGATCACCACCAGCCCGGCCGAATTCGCCGCGGCGCTCGCGGCGGCGCTTACTGGGGCGGGGAAGCTCGCCGGTCTCGACGTCGGCACGCGGACCATCGGCCTCGCCTTGTGCGACACCGGCTGGAGCTTTGCCGGACCCGCCGAAACCATCCGCCGAAGCAAGTTCACTGCCGACCTCGAGGCGTTACGCGCGTTCGCCGAGCGCGAGCGGGTCGCCGGGCTGGTCGTCGGCCTGCCGCTCAACCTCGACGGCAGCGATTCGCCGCGCACCCAGTCGGTGCGGGCGTTCGCGCGCAATCTTGAGCCGCTGAAGCTGCCGATCCTGCTGTGGGACGAGCGCTGGTCGACCCAGGCGGTCGAGCGGGCGATGGTCGACGCCGACGTCAGCCGCGCCAAGCGGGCCGAAGCGGTCGATAAGCTGGCCGCCGCGCACATTTTGCAAGGCGCGATCGACGCGCTGGCCAATATCCCCGAGCCGGAATAAGCGCTCGGGCTGTGGACCTGCTTTCGATCGACTCCCTTGGCGACGACCAAATCGCGACGATCCTTGACGAGGGCGATCGCTGGGCGGACGCCGGCCGGTCGGGCGCCGCCCCCGATGCACCGCTCGGCGGCCGAATCGTCTTCAACCTGTTCCACGAGAACTCAACCCGGACCCTGATGTCCTTCTCGGTCGCCGCGCATCGGCTGGGTGCGCAGGTGGTGACCCTGCCGGTCGAGCATTCGTCGGCCAGGAAAGGCGAGACGCTCGACGACACGGCGCGGACTCTCAATGCGATGCGGCCCGATGCCCTGGTCATCCGCCACTTCGAGAACGGAGCGCCGGCGCGGATGGCTGAGATCATGGACTGCCCGGTGATCAACGCCGGCGACGGCACCAACGAGCACCCGACCCAGGCGCTGCTCGATGCGCTAACCATGCGCCGCCACTTCGGCCGGGTCGCGGGGCTCAAGGTGGCGATTTGCGGCGACATCAAGCACAGCCGGGTCGCGCGCTCGAACGGCAGGCTGCTGCCGCGCCTCGGCGCCGAGGTTCGGCTGGCCGGCCCGCCGGAGCTGCTGCCCGACGATTTTAGCGGCAGCGGCGACATCGATGGGGCGATCGCCGGCGCCGACGTGGTGATGATGCTGCGAATCCAGCGCGAGCGGCTCGAGGCGGACCTCGGCGATGCCCCTGGCGAATATCTGGCGCGCTACGGACTGACCGCCGAGCGGCTGGAGCGGGCCGCGCCCAATGCCGTCGTCATGCACCCGGGCCCGATGAATCGCGGAGTGGAGATCGACGGCGCCGTCGCCGACGACCCGCAGCGCTCGCTGATCCCGCTTCAGGTCGAAACGGGGGTCGCGGTGCGGATGGCCTGCCTTCGGTTGCTGATCGGGAGCTCTTCCCGACCGTAAGCGCCGCCTAGCGCGAGGCGAGGCGGACCGGGGCGTCGCCGGCAACCGAACGCACGAAGCAGTTGGCTCCGGCGCGACGCAATGACACGCACAGGTTTTTCGCCTCGCTGGGGCTGCTGAAGCCCTTTACCGACAGTCGGTAGACGAGACCCTTCGAACTATTGAAGCGCGCGCTCACCGGCAAGTAGCCGCGAAGCGCCGAATAGCGCTTGGAGGCGGCGTTCCAGGCAACGGCGACACCCTTCGGCGAACCGTAGGCGCCGAGCTGCAGGACGGCGGTCGAATTGCCGTTGCGGCGGGCAAAAGAGGCCGGGCGCGCGGGCTTGAGCTTGGCGGTGAAGCTTGCCGACAGGGCAGCCGCACGAGCGCGGCCGCGCTTGGGCTCGACATAAGCGGGCTCAATCACGGGAGCGGTCTCGACGAACGCCGGAGCGGGCGCCGGTGCGACGGCCTCGACAACCGGCGCCGGAACGGGCCCGGGAGCCGGCGCGGTCGCGAGCTGGTCGAACTGCGGCGCGTAAGCGGCGGGCTGCTGCGGCTGCTGGACCGCCGGAAAGGCCTGGGCGGTGCGAGTCGGAGCGCCGCGAAGCGCCAAGCGAGTCGGCTGTCCCGGGTCGCCTGCAACCGGCCGGACTCCGGTCAGTGCGGCAACCTGGTCGGATGCGGCGCGGGGCTTGGCAAACACCATCCACTCCTGGATCCGGGCATCGAGCATGTCGGCCGAGACATCCTGCGCGGCAACGGCGCGGGCGGCGTCCCAATCGCCGGACAGCGCATGAGCGAGCGCGAGGTTCTGGCGCAGCCGGGCATCGGCGCCGGGCTGACGGGCGGCGGCCTCGAGCATGGCGGCCGCTTCCTGCGGCTGGCCGGCGAGCGCCACGGCGAGACCGTGATCGGCCGGTTCGAGCACTCCGCGAGCCTCGCCAAGCAGGGCCAGGGCTTCGCCATTGCGTCCCTGGGCGATCTCGACCAGCGCGAGCTTCAGCACCACCTGCGGCTGGTTAGCGATCAGAGCCAGCGAGTCGCGGTACGCGGCCTCGGCGGAAGCGAAACGGCCCGAACCGAAATAGGCGTTGCCGAGCAGCGCCCGGAATCCTGCGTCATTGGGGCTCTTCTCGACCGCGCGCTCGGCGAGTTTGACCGCGGTCGCATAGTCGTTGCCGTTGAGTGCCACCAACGCCCGCATCGCGAGGCCGATGTCGGCCTTGGGGTCCTTGCCCCCGAAGGAGGATGCGCTGCGCCCGGCCGGGGTGGCGCAACCGGCGATGACCGAAGCCAGAGCGATTGCCGAAAGTGCGGAACCGAAGCGGAGCGATTTTGACATCAGATTATCCCTTGCGGTTGGCTTTCACGGCCATGGCGTCGAGCTCCGGCATGGAGCCGAGCAGCGAGTCGAGTGCATCGGTGACGAGCAGCTGGGCCGAGCGGCCGCTGATGGCGCAGGCCAGACGCAGCTTCAGGTGGCGGTCCGGGTCGAGGCGGAGAGTAAACGCCGCCTTGGCCTTGCTTCCGGGTGCGGCGCGCGGAGCCGAAACTCGGCGGGCGACGGGCGCACGGACCGGGGTCAGCTCGACGACCACCGGCGGCTCTGCGGTTTCGGCCTCAGGAGCCTCCGGCTCAGCGGTCTCCGCCTCGGGCTCGTAGAGCTCGGCGGTCTCGTCGACCTCCTCGCCTTCCTCGGTCAGATCTTCGTCCGGCACGTTGAGCCGGCCGGCGATCTCTTGCTGCTGGCTGTGGACCGGCGACTGGACCGGGGTCAGCGCCGCAACCGGATTGCGCAGCGGCTGCTCCTCGAGCTCCTCGCCGAACGCATCGTGAGTCTCGTCGCGCGGAGCGGTGGCGGCCTTGGGAGGCTCGAAGCCCATGTCGTCCCAGCCGAGGTCCTCGAGCGCGCCGCCGCCCTGGCCGAAGCCCTGGGGCCGCATCGCCGGTCGAGCGGCGCCCTTGCGGGCCAGCAGGCCGGAGGAGAGCGACGCGAAAACCTTGGGTTCGCTTTTCACTTGGCCGTTCCCTTACTGGCCGGCCACGCGGCGGCCGAAGCCGCCGACCGGGCGAGGGGAATTTGGAGCCGCGGCTCCGGGAGCCGCGAACACGGTGCGGCGGAAATTCTTTTCGAGACGGTCGGAGATGTAATCCCACAGCTCGACGACTTCGCGCGCCGAGCGGCCGTTGGGATCGACTTCCATGACGGTTCGGCCGTCGATCATCGAAGCGGCGTAATCAGTGCGGTGGTGCAGCGTGACCGGAGCGACGGTGCCGTGCTGCGACAGCGCGACCGCGGCCTCATAAGTAATTTTCGCTTTGGGAGTCGCGCCGTTGACGACGAACAGCAGCGGCTTTCCTGCGCGGTCGCACAGATCGACGGTTGCGCCGACAGCGCGAAGGTCGTGCGGGCTCGGCCGGGTCGGGATGACGATCAGCTCGGCAACGGCAATGACGCTCTGGATGGCCATGGTGATCGCCGGAGGAGTGTCGATCACCGCGAGTCGAAAGCCCTGCTGGCGAAGGACTTCGAGGTCGGAAGCAAGTCGGGCGACGGTCGTTTGAGCGAAGGCCGGCATGTCGGCCTGACGCTCGTTCCACCAGTCGGCGAGGCTGCCCTGCGGATCGATGTCGATCAGGCAGACCGGACCGGCCCCCGCCAGCTGCGCCTGCACCGCAAGATGTCCGGACAAGGTCGTCTTTCCCGACCCGCCCTTCTGCGATGCCATTGCCAGAACGCGCATGCTTTTCCCCCGCCCAGTAACCTGCGTTGAGCGCCGGGAGTGACACTCAAGCCTCTAAAATCTGGTTAACGGTGGCACGACCGTGTTGCCCGGCGGGAACAGGCGATTACAGTGGGCGCGATGCGACACGGGATGCGGAGTGTTGCGCTGATGGCGCTGCTGATGGCGGTGGCCGCGCCGGCGAACGCCCAATCGGTCAAGGCCGGCATCGAGGCCTGGCAGCGCGCCGATTATGACTCGGCGGTCAAAATATGGCGCCCGCTCGCCGAGGCCGGCGACGCCGACGCCGCCTTCAACCTCGGCCAGGCCTACCGGCTCGGCCGCGGAGTCCCGATCAGCCTCGCGGCGGCGCAGACCTGGCTCGAGCGTTCGGCGCGCAATGGCCACCTCGATGCGCAGACGACGCTCGGCCTGCTGCTGTTCAACGGCGGCAACAGGGTCAGCGGGCTGCGTTGGCTGAAAACGGCCGCCGAGCAGGGCGAGCCGCGAGCGCTGCTGATCTACGGCACCGCATTGTTCAACGGCGACGGAGTCGTTCGTGATCCGGTGCTTGCCTACGCTTATGTCAGCCGCGCCGCGGCGCAGGGACTTTTCGCCGCGAAAACGACGTTGGCCGAGATGGACAAGCTGATCCCGCTCGATCAGCGCAAGAAGGGCGTGGCACTCGCCCAGCAGAGTGTCGCTGCCGCCAAGCCCGAGCCCAAGGCGAAAGCCCAGCCACCGCCGAAAACCACCGCGACAAAGACGCCCAAGCCAACCCCGAAGCCCGCTGGGCAGGCTGCAACTCCAACGCCCGCGAGCGGTGCGTGGCGGATCCAGCTCGGCGCCTTTTCCAAACGCGAATCCGCCGAGGCTTTGTTCGACAAGCTGTCGGGCAACGCTGCGCTTGCCGGGCGGCGGCCGTTCTACGTCGCCGCCGGCGCAGTCACTCGGTTGCAGGTCGGACCGTTCGAAAGCCGAGCCGCCGCTGGCCGCGCCTGCGCTGCGCTCACAGCCAAAGGCCAAGCCTGCTTCGCGGTCGCCGCAAAATAGCGGCCTAACCCGACACCCACTCGCGCCGCGGGATTCCCTGCGCCCACAGCAAGGCATCAAGGCCATGGTGGTTGAGGCACGCGTCCGCGACCTCGGCGAGCGCCGGCTTGGCTTTAAAAGCGACACCGAGCCCCGCCTCCTCGATCATCCGCCGGTCGTTGGCGCCGTCGCCGATCGCGAGCACGTCCTCCGGCTCCAGCCCCAGCTCGTCGCGCGCCTCGATCAACGCCGATCGCTTGCCCTCTGCGTCGACCACCGGGCCATCGACCTCGCCGGTCAGAAGCGCATCGGCGATCCCGAGCCGATTGGCGTGAACGCGGTCGAACCCGATGTCGCTCGCCACCGGCTCGGCGAACGACAGGAAGCCGCCGGAGACCAACAGGCAGCTTGCGCCCAGCCCGCGCATGGTCCGGACCAAGGTCGCGGCTCCCGGGTTCGGACGAACGCGCTCGGCGAGGCAGCGGGCGATCGCGTCTTCC
>JBPCQE010000160.1:0-3322 GCA_050998435.1 Sphingomicrobium sp.
TCGGTGGTCTTGGCGAAGTCGACCGCGACCTTGGCCGCGGCGACCGGGTCGCCCGAGGTGGCAAGCGCGGTCGGGCCGGTCAGCAGGTCGCCGATCGGCTTGTAGCGCGAGCCCTCGAGAGCGATCAGAGCGAGCCGGTTCTTGGTCACTTTGAACTGGGCGCCGGCATCGCGCATCTTGAGCCGCAAGTCCGTGGACTGAGCCACGCTCAGCCCGAGGTTGCGGGTAACGACCACCACGCTGGTCTCCGACAAGACCCGCTTTAGCTCGTCGACCACATCCGCTTTTTGCGAACGATCCATGCCAGCCAACTCCAATCTTTCGATCGAAGCCGTGCCTCGATCGAGTTCAAACCAAAGCTCGACGCGTTGCCGCTTCGAGCAAATCCTGTCCGTTGGGGTTTAGATCGCTGTCGCCGCACTCTGGCCGTGACGGCCTGGCAACGCACGACGGCTGCGCTTATGCGCCGCCGAGTGGATCCTGTCCCCGTCTAGGCTGCGGGATTAAGCCCTTGCTGAAAAGCGCGGACGGCAGCGGTCTCGGACGGTGCCTGCGGCATCAAGCCGCAAGCGAAGGCGCGCCTATAACGATTTCCCGGTATCGATCAAGCGTCGCAGGCGAACCGCCTAGCCGTTTACTACCAGCCGGGCGGATTCCTGGACGGCGAGGTGGAGATAGCGGTCGTTGAAGTCGGCCATGTCGCGCATCCGCTCCCAATCGGGGAAGCTGAGATTGCGCTTGCTGCGCTTGATCAATCCATCCGCCTCGAGTGCGCGGATCACCCGGTTCAAATGCACCGGGGTAAGGCCGAGGGCGTCGGCCAGCTCCGCCTGGGTCATCGGCAGGTGATAGCCCATGTCCTCGGTCAGGCCCTGGGCGTCGAGGCGGACCGCGAGCTCGCACAGCACGTGCGCCAGCCGGCTCTTCGCGTCGCGCCGGCCGACGTTCAATATCCATTCGCGGAAGATCGATGCCTCGACCAGCGTGCTGACCAAGATCGCGTGACCGATCGAGGCGCTGTTCCGGACGACCTCCTGGATCTCCGCCCGCGGGATCACGGCGAGGTGACCGCGGGTGAGCATCTGCACGCTGTGGTCGGCGACGTCGAGGAAGATGTTCTGGAAATCGAGCGCTTCGCCCGGGATGTGAATCGACAGGATCTGCCGGCCGCCGTCGCCGGCCAGCTTCTGCCGATAGGCGAAGCCCGAGACCAGCACTCCGCATCCGGTCGGCGGCTCCCCTTCGCGAACCGCGTAGCTTCCGGGGGCAAGCGACTTGAGATTGTACGGGAGGGCGAGGATCGCTTCGCGATCGGCGATCGATAAAGGTGAGCGCAGCTCCAGATAGTCCAGGAGCAGGTCGAGTGGATGGTTGGGCACAGAATTCGTCCCGCAAATTTGGGCGGGAGCTTTACCGAACTCTCAGCCGCCGGAGCCCGGATGATCCGTCCAGCGATCCGCATGCTTAACATCGCTTGGAGTGCAATGACACAACATAGGATTGAATGAGGAATCAGTCCAAGTCATTGCTGCGGCGTTCGATCTTCGACTTGAAGCGCTGCCTAGAAAACGCCGAGGCCGCGGGACTTGCCGGCGCTCCGCGAGTCGCGCCTTGGTGCCGGGTCGTCGAGCGGGAGAGCAGGTAATTCCTGTTCCGCCGTATCGGCTTCGGCGGCTTTGCGCTTCAACTCCTCAGCCCTCATCAGGTCCGCTTTCATCGCTCGCGCGGCGAACCCGTCCCACGCTTCGGCGGCGCGGAGATGGCTCTCCCGGACATTGTCGAGCTGCGAGCCTTGCGCAAGCTCGCGCGCAATTGCGGCGCGGGTCAAATAGAATTGCGCGTGGGTCGTCATGTCGCTCGTCTCTCCGGCTCATGTGGATTGGTTGTCGGTGCAGTGCGCATTGGCCCTAGTCCAGCTGGGGCACGATTCGAACCCGGTCGATCGGGCTCGGGCTCGCCCGCATTTCGGCGGTTACGTCGGAAATCAATTTGTCGAGCGCTTCGGAATCGAAGCCGTCATGGCCGGGCCGCATCTCGAGACCGGTCTCCACGACCAGAACGACTCGCCGGTCGCGGCCGTCGACTTCCCATTCGTGCCAGCTGCGGCGCAACTCTATCGCGCCGTCATCCCCGTCCTGCGCCAACTTAAACGGCGCCTACCAAGGCCAGGTCTTAGGGCTCGCCGGAGTCCGCTGGACATCGCCGCGGACGATCTTCGACTTCAACTTCTTGCGGATCTTCTCGGCGCCGTCGACGCTCGAGGTGACCAGCCGGACTCCGCCCGATTGCAGCACTTCCAGGGACGAAACGCCGATCGCCGACTTGCGGCACTGCTCGCGGACATCGGCTTCGGCCATCGACAGGTTGACGACGCGGCTCATGTGGCCCCGCCGGATGAACGAATATTGAGGTTCACTGTGAGTCTCCTGCACGGCAGCGGGAGCGCGTTAAGTCTCTCAGTCAGGCGATGCTTGGGCGGTTTGCGCTTGATGCGCGGTCCTACCACAGGAACCTGCGGCGACCTAATCGCGAAGACCGGAAACCACGGCCTGGGCTGCCCAGGCGGCGCGATAAAAAAGCTTCCCCCGATCGCTCGGGGGAAGCTCTGTAAGGCGGCTATTCGGCCTGGATGTTGACGGCGCTGTTGCGGCCGCGATTGTCCTGCTGAAGCTCGTAAGTGACGCGCTGCTCGCGATCGAGGGTGCGCAATCCGGCGGCCTCGACGGCGCTGATGTGCACATAGGCATCGCTGCCGCCGTCGTCCGGCTGGATGAAGCCGAAGCCTTTTTCGGCGTTGAAGAATTTCACGGTTCCGGTGGTCATTTGGATATTCCTTCTGGGGGACGCGCCGACGATCGGGCGCCCAATGCTAGGAGAAGCGAGAGAGAAGGAAAGAGGAGCCGCAAAGCGCCAATGACCGTCAATTTGCGACTGATAGCGGCCCCTATGTAGGCGCGGCGGCCCGAAATAGCAAAACGGCTGTTTGCTGGCGCTCGCCGCTCCCACCGCCGCCGGCGAGGGGAGGTCGATGGTCAGCCGCCGACCGCTTCGACGTCGATCTTGACGCCCGGCCCCATGGACGAGCTGACCGCGACTCTTTGGATGAACTTGCCCTTGGCGCCGGCCGGCCGGGCCTTGACGATCGCGTCGACGAACGCGTCGAAATTGGCCTTGAGGTCCGCCTCCGAAAAGCTGGCCTTGCCGATCCGGCCGTGGATGATCCCGGCCTTTTCGACCCGGAACTCGACCTGGCCGCCCTTGGCCGCCTTGACCGCCTCGCCGACATTGGCGGTGACGGTGCCGAGCTTGGGGTTGGGCATCA
>JBPCQE010000169.1:0-3913 GCA_050998435.1 Sphingomicrobium sp.
CGCAAAGCTTCGGCCATGGCAGGCCGGCGATGGAAGAGACCGACTATCACCAGCAGGAGGAAGACCGCTGGGTCAAGGATGCGGCCGAAGAGCTGAAGAAGCGCGCGTTTCGCAACGATTTCGAAGCTCTCGTCGTGATCGCCCCGCCCAAGGCGCTCGGAGTGCTTCGCAAGGAGCTTCACAAGGAAGTCGAGCGGCGGATCGTCACGACGATCAACAAGGAAATGACCGACCGACCGATCCCCGACATCGAGGAATTGCTGGTCGGCGAAGCCGCACCTCCAGCTTAGTAAAATTGGCGGCCTAGGCGAACAGGTCGACCACTTGCGCATCGGGAGCCACCGCGGCGAGCAGCAGCGAGCGGTGGCAGGCGGCGGGATCGCGCTCGTAGCATAACAGCGCGCTCGGCTTTTCGAGCGCCAGCTCGAGCATCTGCGCGCCCTGGGCGATGGCTTCGGGAAGCTCGAGCTGGCCGGCGTAGATCCGCTTGAGATCGTCGTGGCGCCCTTTGCGCGCCGCCTCCCGCCCCGACGCGGGAGTGCCAAGCGCTTTCAAGTGGACGTAGCCGATGCCGGCTTCGGCCAGCGCCGCGCGGAGCGGCGACTTGGAGAAGCCCGGCCGCCGCGACAGCGGCAAGGCGCGCACGTCGATCACCCTCTCCACCCCCGCCGTAGCCAGCGCCGCGAGGAATTCCCCCATGGTCGTCGCCTCGTACCCGATGGTGAAGATTCGCATCGCGGGCTGGATAGCGCAGGACCCCGGCGCTAACAGCCCCGCCGTGGCCCACGACATCCACATCATCGGCGGCGGGCTCGCCGGATCGGAGGCCGCGTGGCAGCTGGCCGAGGCCGGTTTGCGGGTCCGCCTGAGCGAGATGCGCGGCGGCGGCGACGGAACTCCGGCGCACGAAACCGACCGGCTGGCCGAGATGGTCTGCTCGAACAGTTTTCGAAGCGACGATGCCGAGCATAATGCGGTCGGCCTGCTCCACCAGGAGATGCGGACGCTGGATTCGCTGATCATGTCTTGCGCCGACCAGCACCGCGTTCCCGCCGGCTCGGCGCTGGCGATGGATCGCGAGGCCTTCGCCGCGGAAGTGACTCGGGCGATCGAGCGGCACCCCAACATCACGGTCGTCCGCGAGCGCGTCGACGCCCTCCCCGACCATCCAACGATCATCGCCACCGGTCCACTGACCGGCTCGAAGCTGGCCGAGTCGATAGCCGCCGAGACCGGCCGCGAGGCCCTCGCCTTCTTCGACGCGATCGCTCCCATCGTCCACCGCGACAGCATCGACATGGACGTCTGCTGGATGGCCGCCCGCTGGGACAAGGGAAGCAAGGACTACGTCAACTGCCCCATGGACCGCGAGCAGTACGAAGCGTTCGTCGCCGCGCTGAATGCCGGCGAAAAGGCCAAGTTCAAGGACTGGGAGCGCGACACGCCTTATTTCGAGGGCTGCATGCCGATCGAGGTGATGGCGGAGCGTGGTGTGGACACCCTGCGCCACGGGCCGATGAAGCCGATCGGGCTCGACAATCCGCGCACCGGCCGCTGGCCGCATGCAGTAGTCCAGCTTCGACAGGACAATGCGCTCGCCAACTTGTGGAACATGGTCGGCTTCCAGACCAAATTGAAGCACGGTGAGCAGGTGCGGATCTTTCGCACCATCCCCGGCCTCGAAAATGCCGAGTTCGCCCGCCTCGGCGGGATCCACCGCAACAGCTTCATCAACTCACCGCGCCTGCTCGATCCGGAGCTGCGGCTGAAATCGAAACCGAACATCCGCTTCGCCGGCCAGATCACCGGCTGCGAAGGCTATGTCGAAAGCGCCACCATCGGCCTGATCGCAGCCCGGTTCGCGGCCGCCGAGATCAGCGGCGAGCGGCTCCCCGCCCCGCCGCCCGAAACCGCGATCGGAGCCCTGCTCGCCCACATCACCGGCGGTGCCGACGCCGACACCTACCAGCCGATGAACATCAATTTTGGTCTGATGCCGCCGCTCGCCGGCCGGCCCAAGAAAGCCGACCGTAAGAAAGCCTATACCGACCGCGCGAGAGCGGCCCTCGCCGAGTGGCTGGACTGCTCCCCCCTCCCGCCAGCGGGAGGGGTCGGGGGAGGGCCTGTCGAATCACTCAAGTTCCTCGAAGACAGCTCCTCCCCTTGATCCCCTCCCGCTGGCGGGTGGGGAGGAACGCCTAGCAGGCGCAGCGCTTTTTCTTCGGCGGCGGCGGGGCGGTGCTCGCGTACTCGACCGCAGTCAGCCACCCCGAGCGGTCCGCGTCCGCGCCGCCGAACTTGTCGAGCGTCTTCACCGCCCATTCGTCGAACGACAGCGAGCCGTTGCCGTTGGAGTCGAGCTTGGCATAGGCCTTGCGGCGCGGTGCGAGCAGCTCCTCCTTGGCGATGCGCCCGTTCTTGTCCTTGTCGGCGCGCGAAAAGCGCTTCTGCTCGCGGCTTTTGGGGGTTGCCTCGGGCGCCTGCGGAACATCGCTGGCGACGACCATCGACGGCTGGCCGGAGACGGCGGGCGGTTCGGGCAGCATAGACGAATCCTGGGCGCGGCCCTGCCACAGCAGGAAAGCTCCGGTCACGAACAGGAAGCAGGCCGCGGCCCCGGCAAGAAAGCGCGCCATCGGGGATCTCCCGTGAGAGGAGATTCGGCACGCGCATGGTCCGCCTCCGCTCAACCCGTGTCAATCCAGGTTAAAACTTTCCAGTCAGCCGGTGCCTGATCAGCGCCCACGATCGCCCCGGCGTTGCTTCGGGCTCGAACGGCGGCCCGCCGCGCCGCCGGTCACGGGCAGCGAGGGCGGCCAATGCTGTCAGTGGCCTCAGGCGCTTGGCGAAGCGATGCCGCGACAGTGGATCAAGCTCATCGATCGGCCAGTCAGCGAAGGTCAGCTTGAGCCGCGCGACCTGCTCGTGGCGATAGAACCGCCCCGCCGCCGCGATCAGTGGATCGTTCGCACCCAGCAGTTGAGCGGCGATTGCAAACAGCTTCGCGCCGCCAGCGCCCGTGCGTTCAACGTCCGGGACTTGTTCCAGCAACGTCGTCCAGCCATCAGTCAGCTCGGCAAGCGCCGCGCCCTCTACCCCGCGCGGCAGCAGCTCGGCCGCCACGGCGCGAAGCCGCGGCTCCGCTGGCGCCTTGCCGGCTTCAAGCTCCTCGAGCCGCTCGCGCCACCAGGCGAGCTTGATCGCGCCGAGCGTCGGTTGGCTCGCCCGCGCGACCACGCCCTCCAAGGCATCATCGAGGGAGAGAAGCGCATCGAACGCGGGCCGCAGCGCAACCGGCCAATACAGCCGGATCAGGTCGCGATCCCGGATCGCTTCAGCGATAGCAGACGGCCTTTGCGGCCGCGACGACGTCGTCGGCCTTGATCAACGCCAGTTTCTCGAGGTTGGCGGCGTAGGGCAGCGGCACGTCCTCGTTGGTTACCCGCATCACCGGCGCGTCGAGGTCGTCGAAGCCCTCTTCCATGCAGATGGCGACGATCTCGGAGGCGATCGAGCAGGTCGGCCAGCCCTCCTCGACCACCACCATTCGGTTGGTGCGCGAAAGGCTCTCGAGCACCGCCGCCTTGTCGAGCGGGCGCAGCGTCCTGAGGTCGATGACCTCGGCGTCGATGCCCTCCTCGGCGAGCTTGCCCGCCGCCTCGAGCGCGACTCCGACCCCGATCGAGTAGCTGACCAGGGTGACGTCCTTGCCCGGGCGCACCGTCCGCGCCTTGCCGATCGGGACCGTGAAATCGTCGAGTTGCGGAACGTCGAAGCTGGTGCCGTAGAGCAGCTCGTTCTCGAGGAACACGACCGGGTCCTCGCTCCGGATCGCGGCCTTCAACAGCCCCTTGGCGTCGGCCGCGCTGTACGGAGCGATGACCACCAGCCCCGGCACCGACGCGTACCACGG
>JBPCQE010000186.1:0-4633 GCA_050998435.1 Sphingomicrobium sp.
TACTTGCTGAACGCCCGCTTGAGCGATTAGCGAGCCGCCATGACCGCTCACAAGGCCGGCGACCCGACTACCCTCAACCGGCTGTACGGCCGGTCGAGCGGCCACAAGTTGCGCCCCGCGCAGCAGGGGCTGATCGAGACGCTGCTGCCGGCGATCGCGGTCCCGGCTGACAGCGAGATCGATTCGCGGCGGCTGTTCGGCGACGACCGTCCGCTGCACCTCGAGATCGGCTTCGGCTCGGGCGAGCATCTCGCCGAGCGCGCCGATTTGCTCCCCGACCACGGCTTCGTCGGCTGCGAGCCGTTCATCAACGGAGTCGCGGCCGCCCTCGCCCACATCCGCGACCGGCGCCTGGCCAATGTCCGGATCTGGAGCAGCGACGCGCTCGACGTATTGCGCCGACTGCCCGACGGCGCGTTGAGCTTCGTCTATCTGCTCCACCCGGACCCGTGGCCGAAAGCGCGGCACTCGAAGCGGCGGATGATCAACGACGGGCCGCTCGACCTGATTGCCGCCAAATTGAAGCCGGGCGGCGAGCTGCGTGTCGCGACCGATCACCCGACCTATCTCGAATGGGCCCTGATGGTGATGCAGCGCCACTCCGGCCGGTTCGAATGGCTCGCGCAAATGCCTTCGGACTTCCTCGAACCGCCAAGCGGCTGGCTCGAAACCCGCTACGGCGCAAAGTCGCGCCGCGAGGGCCGCCGGCCCTATTATCTGCGCTACCGGCGAGCCTGACGGGCCGGCTCGAGCCGAAGCAGCCGGCCGCCATCCTCGAGCAAATAAATTTCGCCGCGCGGGCCCTGCTCGACGGCTCGGATCCGAGCGCCCATCGGCCAGTGATCGGCCTTGCGGGCGCCCTCGCCGTCGATGTCGACGCGCAGCAACGCTTCGCCGGACAAAGCGCCGATCAGCGCGTCGCCCTTCCATTGCGGGAACAGGTCACCCGAGTAGATCAGCAGCGCGGCCGGCGAGATCGACGGGTTCCACCACAGCTTGGGCTCCTCGAAGCCGCGGCTGCGGTGGTTATCGGGGATCGGGCCGCCGCCGTAATGGCTGCCGTAGGACGCGCGCGGCCAGCCGTAATTGCGCGCGCGCCCGATGAAGTTAAGCTCGTCGCCGCCCTGCGGGCCCATTTCGGCCGACCACAGCCGGCCGTCGGGAGCGAAGTCGAGACCAAGCGCGTTGCGGTGACCGTAGCTCCAGATCGCCGGGTCGCGGGTGGTGTCGGCGCGGGGGTCATTGAAAGGATTGCCGGGCGCGGGGGCGCCCTCGTCGGTCAGGCGCAATATCTTGCCGAGGCTGTTGCGCAGGTCCTGCGCCGGCTCCATTTTCTCCCGATCCCCGGAGGAGACGAACATCGTGCCGTCGGGCGCGAACGCGATCCGGTGCGCGAAGTGGCCGTTGCCGCTCACCTTGGGCGACTGCCGCCAGATGACCTTGAACCCCTCGAGGCGCGGCGGGCCCCGCCCGAGGATCAGCCGGCCGTAGCCGACCGCGGCTCCGCTGGTGCCGCTCGGCCCGGCCTCGGCGAAGCTGAGATAGATGCGCCGGTTGCCGGCAAAGCCAGGATGGGCGACGACGTCGCCGAGCCCGCCCTGCCCCGCGACCTTGACCCGCGGCACGCCGGTGACCGGCTGCCGGGCGCCGGTGTTGGCGTTGACCAGCCACAGCCGCCCTTCCTTTTCGCTCAGCAGCGCGGAGTTGGTCAGCCGAACGCCGCTTCCGGGCAGGAAATCCATCGCCCAGGGAGTCGAGAAACTGGCGACTTGGGTTACCGTGAAGGGGCGCTCGCCGCGGGTCTGGGCGGCGGTGGACGAAGGCGCCGAGCCACAGGCGGCGACCATCATCAGCGCGGCGGCCTGCATTAAGCGAAGGGTCATTCGATAAAGTCCTAGCTTGCCCGTGCCGGCATCACGCCGGCGCCGTGTATAGGTGCTGAATGCACTCGTGCCGCTTATTATCCCTGGCCACCGCGGTTCCGCCGAACCGCATTACGCAAGCCGAGGCGAAAGCCGCGGCCCGGCGAGCGTTCGGCGGCAAGGCGGCCTTGTTCGACCGGCTGTCGGGCGTGTTCGACAATGCCGGCATTGACCACCGGCACATCGTCGCCGCGCCCGCCTGGTACGAGGAAGGCCACGGGTGGGCCGACCGCAATGCGGTCTATCTGCAGGCCGCGGAGCAGCTGTTCGAGGAAGCGGCGGCCGCGGCGATCGCCAAGGCCGGACTTGTTCCGAACGACATCGACGGCGTGGTCAGCGTTTCGACCACCGGGATTGCGACCCCGAGCCTCGAGGCGCGGGTCGGCCCCCGAATGGGGCTTCGGCCCGACATCCGCCGGGTGCCGTTGTTCGGGTTGGGCTGCGCCGGCGGGGTCAGCGGCCTTGCCACCGCGGCTCGGCTGGCCGGCGCCGAGCCCGGCAGCCGCTGGCTGTTCGTCACCGTCGAGACCTGCTCGATCTCGATCCGCCTCGATAGCGACGATCCGGCCGCGGTGGTCGCCACCGCTTTGTTCGGCGACGGCGCCGCGGCCGCGGTGGTCGGCAACGGCGAGCCGGGCCTGGCGAGGATCGGCGGGTCGGCCGAGAAGCTGTGGCCCCACACTCAGCGGATCATGGGCTGGGACATCGAGGATCCCGGTCTCGCCGTCGTGTTCGACCGAGCGATCCCGCCGTTCATCGAGCGCGAGCTGAGACCGGCGCTCGACGCCATGCTGCGCGAGCTCGGGCTCGAGCGCGGCGATGTCGCACGCTTTTGCTGCCACCCGGGCGGGGTCAAAGTCATCGACGCGATCGAAGCCGCGCTCGAGCTCCCGCAAGGCGAACTCGACCTCGAGCGCGACGTGCTTCGCGATTTCGGCAACATGAGCGCTCCGACCGTCCTGTTCGTGCTCGACCGCTTGCTTGCGCGCGGGATTCCCGAGCGCGTCCTGATGACCGCGTTCGGCCCCGGGTTCACCTGCGCCGGCCTGCTTCTGGAAGCGCCATGAACTGGCTGGCGATCGCCATCCTCGGATTCGTCACTGTGCAGCGACTCGTCGAGCTTGGCCTCGCCGAGCGCAACAGCCGGCGCCTGCTCGCCGACGGCGCGAAGGAACATGCCGCCGGCCATTATCCGTTCCTGGTCGGGATCCACATGGCGTGGCTGGCCGCCTTGTGGTGGTGGGCGCCGGGCCGGCCGGTCGATCTTGAGCTGCTGCTTGTGTTCGCGGCGCTCCAGGCCGGGCGGATCTGGGTGATCGCGACTCTCGGCCGCCGCTGGACGACCCGGATCATCGTGCTTCCCGGAGCGCCGCTGGTGCGCTCGGGCCCCTACCGCTACCTCAGCCATCCCAATTATGTGATCGTCGCCGCCGAGATCGCCGTGCTGCCGCTGGTGTTCGGCCTGGTCGAAATCGCGGCGGCGTTCAGTCTCGCCAACGCCATCATCCTGTGGATCCGCATTCGCGCCGAGGACAAGGCTCTGGAGAGGCGATCAAATGCGCCTCTTCGCGCCTAGATGGCGACCGCCATTCCCCGCGGCAAGCCTGGCCGGCAGCACCGGCCGAAACGAGTCCATGCCCGCTTGCCACTCTCCACCCCGAAGCCTATATCGCCGCCTCTCCCCTCGACATCGCTAGCGACGTTGAGGCTGGTCTCCACCCGGGGGCCGGTCGGAGTGCTGTTTTGGTATTTGAAAGACGTCATGGTCGACACAGGCGCGCTGACCAAAGTGATCGAGCCCGAGGTGGAAGCCCTCGGCTATCGGCTGGTGCGCGTCGCGATGATCGGCGGGACGACGGATCCGACGCTGCAGGTGATGGCCGAGAGACCCGAGACTCGGCAGCTCAAGCTCGAGGATTGCGAGCAGATTTCGCGCCGAGTGTCGGAAGTGCTCGACGCCTTGGAGACTGAGGGGCGCGACCTGATCGACGGATCGTATCGGCTCGAGGTCAGCTCGCCCGGAATCGACCGGCCGCTGACGAGGCCCAGCGACTATGCCGACTGGGCGGGCCAGGGGGGGGGCCGCAAGCTCGACGATGCGCCGGCCGGCGCCAGGCAGCTTTCCGGGACCATCAAGGGAATCGACCAGGACATCGTCCTGCTGGCGACTCCCAAGGGCGACCGCGAAGTCCCGTTCGAATCGATCGCTTCGGCCAAGCTGCTGCTGACCGACGCGCTGATCAAAGCCACCGCCCCGCTCGATGCCGAGGGGGCCGATCTCATCAAGATGGAAGGTTAGAACATCATGGCTACCGCCGCTCCCGCGACCGCGGGTCCCGCCGCCAACAAGGCCGAGCTGCTCGCGATCGCCGACGCCGTCGCGCGCGAGAAACTGATCGACCGCGGCATCGTCATCGAGGCGATGGAGGACGCCATCCAGCGCGCCGCCCGAGCCCGCTACGGAGCGGAGAACGACATCCGCGCCAAGCTCGACCCGCAGACCGGCGACCTGCGCCTGTGGCGCGTGGTCGAAGTGGTCGAAGAGGTCGATGATTACTTCAAGCAGGTCGACCTGAAGGGCGCTCAGAAGCTCCAGTCCGATGCCGCGATCGGCGACTTCATCGTCGACCCGCTGCCGCCGATCGAGTTCGGCCGGATTGCCGCCCAGGCCGCCAAGCAGGTCATTTTCCAGAAGGTCCGCGACGCCGAGC
>JBPCQE010000188.1:0-3834 GCA_050998435.1 Sphingomicrobium sp.
CCGTTCCTCATTCAGCTTGGCATCATCGCCCGCACGGCAAGGGGGCGCTGCTTAAATGGCCGCGGCTGGAAGCACCTCGGGCTGACTCCGCCCGCGGGAAGCCAGAACGGCCTGTTCGACCAGGGAGCAGCGCCTAAGTGAATCCACGTCGAATACGATATCCGATGCTGGCGATCCTGGCCGCATTGGCCGCGCCGCCGGCCGCCGCCCAGCCGGTCGCGGCGCCCGATTATTCGAAACTCGCGAGCTGGCTGTGCCTGCCGGGGCGGGGCGACATTTGCTCGCGGCCATTGCGGACCACCGCGCTCAACCCGAACGGTTACGGCTCGACCGGCCCCAGCCCGGTCGCCAAGGGCCCGCCGGTCGACTGCTTTTACGTCTATCCGACCGTGTCGCGCGACCGGGGGATGAACAGCGATCTCACGCCCGACGCATCGGAAACCTCGGCCGCGCAAAGCCAGTTCGCGCGCTTCGCCGGAGTCTGCCGAACCTTCGCTCCGCTTTATCGCCAGCTGACGATCAGCGCCGTCGCCGCGTCCGCGGTCGGAACCGACCTCACCGCGCCGTCGGCGATCGCCTATCGCGACGTCGCCGCCGCCTGGCGCCGCTACCTCGCGGTCCACAACAAGGGGCGGCCGTTTGTGCTCATCGGCCACAGCCAGGGATCGGCGATGCTCCAGGAGTTGATCCGCCGCGAGATCGAGGGCAAGCCGGTCGCCCGCCAGATGCTTCGCGCGATCATCCCCGGCTTCAACGTGCTGGTGCCGCAGGGCCGGCGGGTTGGCGGCAGCTTCAAGTCGACGCCGCTGTGCGCGGCGCCGGCCGAGCGCGGTTGCGTGATGACTTGGGTCAGCTATCGCCAGAACAATGTCCCGCCCGCCGGGGCGATGTTCGGGATGGCCTCGCAGCCCGGAATGACAATCGGCTGCACCAACCCGGCGCGCCCGGGCTCGACCCGCTGGGAAATACTCGACAGCTACTGGAACACAAGGCTCAGCCTGCCGGTGCCGGGCGGGCCGATCATCTGGTCGACGCAGGGAGCGCCGCCGACACAGTTCCTGCGCACCGAAGGGCTGGTCTCCGGGCGCTGCGTCAACAATGGCCCGCGCGGCTATCTGTCGGTGCGCACCAACGCCGACCCGAAGGACAAGCGCACCGACCGCGTCGGCGGCGAGGTCGGAATGCTCGGCATGTTCATCCCGGGCTGGGGAATGCACGTCGCCGACATCGCGATCGCCCAGGGCGACCTCGTGCGGGCGGTCGAAGAGGTCGGGAGCAGACGCTGAGCCCTTCGCCGGATTTCGACACACCGTATCGCGGCGGCTTCGTCGGCTCCGAGCACCATTTCGCTCTGACCGTCTATTTCGAGGACACCGACACCGCCGGCATCGTCTATTACGCCAATTATCTGAAGTTCATGGAGCGGGCGCGATCCGACATGATCCGCGCCGCCGGGGTCGACCAGACTGCGGCCCATCACTCGGGCGGCGGCGCCTATGCGGTCGCCGACGTCGCCATCCGCTACCTGAAGCCGGCCCGGCTCGGCGACGATTTGGTGGTGATCAGCACCGTCGACCAGGTCCGCGCCGTTTCGGTGCTCATTCACCAGCGAGTCATGCGCGGGCCCGAACTATTGACCGATGCGCGGGTCACCGCGGCTTTCCTCACCGCCGACGGCCGGCCGCAGCGCCAGCCCAGGGAGTGGGTCGAGCGATTCCGAGCGATTCAGGGCGATCAGTGAAGGGCAATGATGCGGCGGGTGTTTCTAAAGTTGGCGCTTCTTCTGGCTTCGGTCCCCGGCGCGGCGGCCGCGCAGGAGACTCCGGCGTCGGTGATCGCCGTCCCGCAGCTGGCGACGCCCGAGAATGTCTCGACCGCGGCCGGCGATACCGGGCTCATCGCCCGCTACGTCGCCGACGTCATCGCCTCCGACTTGCGCTCGACCCGCGAGCTGGTCCCGCTCGGGCCGGAGAATGCGCGGGTCTATTCCTATCCCGAGGCGACGGCGCCCGCTTTCTCCCTGTGGCGAAAGACCGGCGCCAAGGCCCTGGTGACCGGCTTCGTCCAGTCCCGGTCCGACGGCCGCATCACCGTCGCCTGCTATCTCCACGACCTCGCAGGCGGGCGCGAGATCACCCGCAAGGGCTTTGTCGTCGCTCCCGCCGAGTGGCGGCGGGCGGCCCACCGCTGCTCGGACGCGGTCTATGAGAAGCTCGCCGGGCGGCCGGGCTGGTTCGACACCCAGATCGCCTATGTCGCCGAGAGTGGTGCCGGATCCGACCGGATCAAGCGCATCGCTTTGATGGACAGCGACGGCACCGCCCACCGCTACGTGACCGCGGGCGACTCGACGGTGCTGGCGCCCCGCCTGGCGCCCGGAGGCGAGCGCATCGCTTTTGTCAGCTTGACCGGCGGCCAGGCGCACATTCGCATCGTCGAGGTCGAAAACGCCTCGGAACGGCCGCTCCTGCCGGGCAATGCAATGAGCTTCGCGCCGTCCTTTTCGCCGGACGGCAAGCGGGTTCTCTTGGCGATGGCGATGGACGGGAACACCGATGTCTACGTCGCCGATATCGACGGCGGCGGGCTGCAGCGGCTGACCAGCACTCCGGGCATCGACACCGCGCCGAGCTTCTCGCCAGACGGCAGCAAGATCGTGTTCGAGAGCGACCGCTCGGGGAGCCAGCAATTGTACGTGATGTACGCCGACGGCTCCGAGCCGCGGCGGATCAGCTTTGGCGGAGCGCGCTATGCGTCGCCCGCGTGGAGCCCCGACGGCGAGCGGATCGCCTTTACCCGGATCGCCGGCAGCACGCTCAGCATCGGCGTAATGAGCGCGACCGGCGCCGGCGAGCGGGTGCTGACATCCGGCCCGCAGGACGAGGGGCCGAGCTGGTCCGCCGGCGGCCGCGACCTGCTGTTCCAGCGCAGCGAGGCCGGCGGGACGCGGCTGAATGTGGTTTCAGTGGAGGGCGGAACGCCGCGGCAGATCGTCACTCCGCAAGACGGTTCCGACCCCGACTGGTCGACACCGGGGAGCTGAGTGATGCGCAAGACGATCCTCGCCGCGCTGCTGTTGGCCTCGCTGGGCGGCGGAACGCTCGCGACAGCGCAGGTGATGCGCGGGCCGCCGCGTGGCGTGCCGCCGCAGCCGGTGACCATCGAGATGCTGCAGTCGGACCTGATCGCCAGGACCGGCAGCGATTTGGTCTATTTCGCCGGCAACAGCCACGGAATCAACGCGGCCGGGCAGACGACGCTCGTCGCCCAGGCCGGCTGGCTGCTCGCCAACCCGGCGATCCGGGCGCGGATCGAAGGCCATGCCGACGACCGCACGCCGCGCGACTATGCGCTGGCGCTCGGCGAGCGGCGGGCCGACGCGGTCCGCGATTTCCTGGTGCTGCAGGGAGTTCCGTCTGCCCAGCTGACGATCATCAGCTGGGGGAAGGAGCGCCCCGCGGTCGGGGGCTCGAGCGAGCCGGCGCTGGCGCTCAACCGGCGCGCCAGGACCGTGTTGATGGTTCGCTGATCTAGGCGGCGTGGCGCTGCTGGCCGGCGCCGAGCCAGGAGCGGGCCTGCCGCTGGGCTTCCGCGATTTCGCGAGCGGTCATCTCGATCGAGATCTCGGCCCGGCATTGCTGGCCGCGCGAGCAACCCGACAGCGCCGCGAGGTTAAACCATTTGTGCGCCTCGATCAGGTCGACCGGAATTCCGCCGCGGCCCGTCGAAAACGTCACCCCGAGCTCGAACAATGCATCGACATTACCGCGCTCGGCGTCGGCAAGGCGGCTCCGGATCAGGAAATCCGCGCCTTTCTGACTAATGGCACCCATC
>JBPCQE010000013.1:0-3122 GCA_050998435.1 Sphingomicrobium sp.
AAGGTGGTCGTGGTGTCGCCGATGACGCTGCCGGCGCCGCCGGCGTTGGCCGCGGCGACGATTGCGGCGAGGAAACCGATGCCGACGCGCCCCTTGTAGACATGGCGAGCGATCACCGCGCCCAGGACCGCGCCGGCGATATTGTCGAGGAACATCGACATCACGAACACCATCCCGACCAGCGCCAGCCCGCCGGTTCAGCCATCGGGCAGGTACCTCGGCAGATGGTCGGGCACGTTGCTCTGCTCGAACTGGTTGGACAGGATTTCGAACCCGACCAGCAGCAGCAGCAGGTTGGTGAGCGTCACCCACTCATGCGCGAGGTGCTCGCCGAGAGCGCCGATCCCGGTGCCGGTCGGGAAGGCGCTGACCAGGCCCTGATAGGCAAGGATCGCCAGCAGCCCCGCCGCGGCGATCGGCAGCACGTGGCGATGGAACACGGCAATCGCCAACAGCATCAGACCGAACAGGACGAACTCGAAGGGAACGCCGAGGACGGCGGTCGCCGAAGCTAGTGCAGGCATCTCCATCGGGCGGCGATAGCGGCGCTTCGCCGCCTTTCCAACCAAACCGGACGTGCGCACTGGCGAGGGTTGAGACCCGCCGCGAAGGATTTCGCAGTGCCAAACAAGCGCGAGACAAAAGCGGCGGGCCTCGCGCCCCGCATAGCGATATTGTGTTGCCGCCGTATGAACCGCAGTCCGCGGGCACCCCGGACGCGTCGGTTAGTCGTAACCATTTGTTTACCATCCTTGACCACCTTCGAGCCAGGGAGGTTGAATGTCCGTGCTGGCGCAACTTGAGCCGAGTGACTCGACGGCCAACCGGCGGTCGGCCGCCCGGCGCACGCTTCGCTTGCAGGCGCTTGGAGCCACCGCCGCGCAATCCGCCGCCCAGGTCACCATCCACGACCTTTCGCTGACCGGCCTGCTGATCGAGACTTCCGCCGACCTTGCCGCCGGCGAGCGGATCGACGTCGAGGTTCCCGAGGCCGGCCAGACCGAGGCGAAAGTGGTGTGGAGCAGCGGGCGCTTTTTCGGCTGCAGGTTCAAGCGGCCGATCCCGCCGGCCGCCCTCAGCTCGGCGATCCTTCAAAGCCCGGCCGACTCCGCCGGCGAAAGTTCGAATGAGGTCGCGAACGCCTTGCTCGAGCTCCAGACGCTAAGGACCAAGGTGCACGAGATGACCGACCATCTCGGCCAGGTGATCGATCAGCTGGCCGCGGCCGGCAAGGACGGCGCTTAAGCGTTTTAGGCGGCTTAAGCGGCCCTAAGCCGCCGACCCGCTCCGCCGCTGGTCATCGTCGGCCGATCCGGGCGAATTACCGGTCGAGCCATCGGTCGCCCGGTGCGCGTCGCCGCGCTGCCCGCCGCCCATCTGCAAAAAGGAATTGACCGTGTCGGCGGACACCGCTCGGCCGAACAGCCAGCCTTGCGCTTCGGTGCAGCCGAGCTTGCTCAGCTCGCCGCGGATGCTTTCGGTCTCGACGCCCTCGGCGGTGATCGGCACGTTGAGCTTGTGGCCGAGGCTGGCGATGGTGTTGACGATCGCCGCCGTCCGCTCGCTCCTGACCATGGTGTTGATGAAGCTTCGGTCGATCTTGATGCGATCGACCGGCAGCGTGTGCAGCTGCGACAGCGACGCATAGCCGGTGCCGAAGTCGTCCAGCGAAATGCTGATGCCGAGGTTCTTGAGACTTTGCAGGATCGTCGTCACCTGGTCCCGGTCCTCGAGCAGCGAGCCCTCGGTAATTTCGATCTCAAGCCGGCTGGCCGGGAAGCCCGTCGCCGCCAGCACCTTGACGATCTGGGCGGCCAGCGCCGGGTCGCGAAACTGGATCGGCGAGACGTTGACCGCGATCTTCAAATGCGCGGGCCAGTCGCGGGCCTCGGTCAGCGCCTGCTCCATGACGCTCATCGACAACGGACCGATCAGGCCGGTCTTCTCCGCCGCGTCGAGGAAGGTTTCGGGCTCGAGCAGCCCGGTCGGCGAGCGCCAGCGGGCCAGCGCCTCGAAGCCGACCAGCTCCTTGGTCGCGAGGTCGATCATCGGCTGGAAGAAGGGCACGAACTCGCCGGCGTCGATTCCTCGGCGGATGTCTTCCTCGAGCTTCAATCGAGTCGACAGCTCGAGCTCCATCTTCTCGTCGAACCAGGCGAGGCAGTTCCGGCCGGCCGCCTTGGCCGCGTAGAGGCTGACGTCGCTCCGGTGCAGCGCCGACTCCTCGGATCCGCCGTGGTCGATCGTCGCCAGGCCAATCGAGGACGACACCTGCGCCTCGATATTGCCGATCCGGAACGGCGTGCTGAGCCTGGCCAGCAGCAGCTTGCCGAGATCTTCGGCGCCATCGGCGCTGATGCCCTCCAGCAGGATCGCGAATTCGTCGCCGCCGATCCGCGCGCAGCACGCATCCGGCGGCGCGGCGGCGCGGATCGTATCGGCGATCGCCCGCAGCAGCTGGTCCCCGACCAAATGCCCGTGGAGGTCGTTGACCCGCTTGAAATGGTCGAGGTCGAGCATCAGCAGGACGCCCGGCTTGCGCGCTTCCAGGACGTCGGACAGCGAGCGCAGCAGCTCGCGCCGGTTGGCGAGCCCGGTGATGTGGTCGGTGTTGGCGTTGCTGTGCGCGGCGCGCTCGGCCCGTTCGTGCGCGTCGAGCGCTTCGCGCAGGTCCTTCGATCGCCGCCACCCGAACAGGATGATGGCGATGTTGAGGATGAACGCCATCTTCAGGCTGCCGCCCGACGCCGGCAGATCGATGCCGGCGATCGCCCGCGGCAGGACCTGGCTGCCCAGCCCGACGAACAGCAGGATCGCCGCCATCGTCGCGCAGGTCGTGATGACATGGCTGCCGGCGAGCTCGACCGCCTTGCTTCTTGGCATGTGCACAGATTTTCCGTCGCGCTGGTCGTCCACCACCGCCTTGTCGCGCGGATAAGTGAAAATAACCCTACTGCCGCCGCGAATTTTGCCCGCGGGACCGATTAGCCCGCCCATTCCTCCAACGCCGAGCGATAGCGCTCCCGAGCCTCGTCGAGCGCCGCCGGGGTGAGGACCGGTTCGACTTCGCCATGCGGGCGAGAACGCGGCAACGGCGCGCGTTCTCCTTGCAATATCGCCCG
>JBPCQE010000045.1:0-3352 GCA_050998435.1 Sphingomicrobium sp.
CCCCCGAGCAGACGGCGGGCAAGAAGCGGCCCTATCTGTTCAGCCAGGGCCAGGCGATCCTCAACCGAAGCTGGATCCCGACCCAGGATTCGCCTGGAATCCGTCAGAGCTGGGAAGCCAGGATCCGAGTTCCGGCCGGCCTCACCGCGGTGATGAGCGCGCCGCGCTCCGCCGAGCCGATCACCCAGGGCGGCGAGAGCGTGTTCGAATATCGAATGACGAACAACGTCCCGCCGTATCTGATCGCGATTGCGGTTGGCGATCTCGCGTTCAAACCGCTCGGACCGCGCTCGGGCGTGTGGACCGAACCCAGCATGCTCGATGCGGCGGCCGCCGAGCTCGCCGACACGGAAAAAATGATCGACGCGGCCGAAAAGCTTTTCGGGCCCTATTTGTGGCAGCGCTACGACATGATCGTCCTGCCACCATCCTTCCCGTTCGGCGGCATGGAAAATCCCAACCTCACCTTCCTCACCCCGACCTTCATCGCCGGCGACAAGAGCCTCGTCAGCCTGATCGCCCACGAGCTCGCGCACAGCTGGTCGGGCAACCTCGCGACCAACGCGACCTGGGCCGACTTCTGGCTCAACGAGGGCATGACCACCTACGCGACGACGCGCATCGTCGAATCGATCTACGGGCCCAAGGTCGCCGCCCAGCAGATCGCGCTCGGAGTCGATTCGCTCAACGAGGAAATCGGCACCCTCGGCGGCGCGTCGGCTCCGGACACCCGGCTGCACATCGACCTCAAGGGCCGCAACCCCGACGACGGCTTGACCGAGATCGCTTACGAAAAGGGCGCCGCTTTCCTTCGCACCATCGAATCGGCCGTTGGCCGCGAGCGGTTCGACGCCTGGCTCAAGGGCTGGTTCGAGCGGCACCGGTTCGAGCCGGTGACCTCGGCGATCTTCCTTGCCGACCTCCGGCAGCATCTGATCAAAAGCGACAAGGCGCTCGAGCAAAAGCTGATGCTCGACCGCTGGGTCTACCAGCCGGGCCTGTCGCCCAACATGGTCAAGCCAAGCCCGCAGGCGTTCGCCGAAGTCGACGGAGCGGTCGCCGCTTTCGCCCGCGGCGGCGCTCCCGACACCGCCGCCTGGTCGCGCTGGAACACCGACGAGCGGCTGCGCTTCGTCAACAAGCTGTCGCGCAAGCTGCCCAAGGCGAGGCTCGACGCCCTCGACCAGGCGTTCGGGCTCAACCGGGTTGGCAACATGGAGGTCCGCTTTGCCTGGCTCGATCTCGCGGTTGGCAACCGCTACGATCCCGCGGTCGCGTCGCTCGAGCAATTCCTGACCACGCAGGGCCGCCGCAAGTTCGTCCGGCCGCTCATCAAGGCGCTGGCCGAGGATCCGAGCTGGGGGCGGCCGATCGCGGCCCAGATCTACCCCCGCGGGAGGCCCCTCTACCACCCGCTCGTCACCGGCGAACTGGACGAATTGAAGCTCGGCGGCGGATGATTGCCACCGCACACCCTTAACCGCCCTTAAACGCTCTTTCGCTACCCGTTTGCGCGGACGTGGAACGGCAGACGAATGTACGAAGCCCCAGATCGCTATAAACGGATGATTTCCGCGCGCCTTCCGGGCGGGGAATCGCTCGGACTGACCAACCGCGAAGGCGACGGCGAAAGCTCTCCGCTCAAGGACGTGCAATTGATCTCGCGCGCCCAGCTGGCGCCGTTCTTCGCGGCCGCCAACATCGTCGCCGCGCTGATGATGTCGGCGGCGCTATGGGGCGAGGTCGCGGTCACCTGGCTGCTGCACTGGTGCGGATCGATCGCGATCGTCAATCTGGCCGCGATGCAGCTCGCCCGCACCCAGGCGATCCCCCATGTCGGCCGCTCCGGCCACCAGGTGCCGCAATGGCTGATGGTCGGGGACGTCACCCTGCGCGCCGTGCTGTGGCTCAGCCTGCCGCTGGCCATGTTCCCCGGGCTCCCGCCCGAAACCCAGATGATCGCCGCCTCGTTGACGGCCGGACTTGGCATCGGCGCGCTCGGCCTGGTCGTCGTCCCGCCGTGCGTCACCGCCTGGATGTCGGCCTTCACCGCCGGAGTCAGCCTGGTCCTGCTCCTCGGCCGCAGCACCGTGCCCTTCCAGCACATGCTGTCGATCCTGTTCACTCTCGGGGTTGCGATCTTCGGAGTGCTCGCGGTCACCCGCTGGGCGTTCCACCAGCTCAAGACCAACGCCGACTTCGGTTCGCAGAGCGAAAGCGCGAGCCTGCTGCTCCAGGAGTATGAGCAGCGCGGTGTCGGATGGCTGTGGCAGGTCGATGCCGAGAATCGAGTCACCTACATCTCGTCGCGGATGACCGCCTTGCTCGGCCGCCCGGCGAGCCAGCTGCTCGGCCACTCGCTGCCCTCGCTGCTCGGCGGCAACGCCGAGCTCGGCCGACTGCTGCTCGAGCGCCAGCCGTTCAACTCGCTCGAGATGGAGATCAAGACCGCTCGCGGCGAGCGCTGGATCTCGATCGCCGGCGACCCGATTATCGACACCGCCGGGCGCTTCGAAGGCTTCCGCGGAGTCGGCTCCGACGTCACCGAGATTCGCCAGACGCAGGAGCGGCTGACCAATCTCGCCAACGTCGACGTGCTGTCCGGACTGCCCAACCGCGGCCGAGTCCGCCAGCTGCTCGGCGAAGCTTTGCGGGCGGCCACCATCAGCAATGTGCCGTGCGCGATCCTGTTTCTCGACCTCGACGGTTTCAAGCCGGTCAACGACAACTTTGGCCACCCGAAAGGCGACGCGGTCCTTCGGGCGGTCGCCAAGCGGCTGGTCGACGAGGTCGCCAGCGACGGCCACGTCGGGCGCATGGGCGGCGACGAGTTCGCGATCGTCGTCATCGACGCGCAAAGCCGCCGCAACGTCGAAGGGATGGCCGACCGGATCATCACGGCGATCGCCGCTCCCTACATGATCGACCAGACCGAGATTCGAATCGGAGTCTCGATCGGCTGCGCGTTTGGTCCGATCGACGGCGCCACCGTCGATGATCTGATCCTCAAGGCCGACCTCGCGCTCTACGAAGCCAAGGGCGCCGGCCGCGGCATCGCCCGTTATTTCTCGTCCGAGCTGCAGTCCGAGCAGGAGGACCGGGTCCGCCTCGAGAACGACCTCCGCCAGGCGATCGCGTGCAAGCAATTCCACCTCGCCTTCCAGCCTCTGGTCAACGCCAAGGACCAGAAACTGATCGGCTTCGAGGCGCTGATCCGCTGGAACCACCCGCAGCGCGGGCTGGTCCCGCCCAACTTCTTCATCCCGGTCGCCGAGGAAGCCGGCCTGATGCTCGTCATCGGCGAGTGGGTGATCGAGGAAGCGATCCGCGCCGTCGCCACCTGGCCCGAGCC